>CALKAR010000231.1 GCA_937988745.1 uncultured Peptococcaceae bacterium | reverse complement strand
TAACAATTCATTCAAGCCGACGCCGCTTCGCGGCGCGGCTTAATTCAGGCGTTAGAGGCCAAGGGGAAATCTCATGAAGGTAACTAAACTATTAAAATTAACACTAGTATTTTTATCGTTAATTGGTTGCTCTACGGAGAAGTCACCCAGCCAAATTTACGAAGAATACAATTCAAGGGTAACTGACGGTGTTAGTTACGAAGAAGAAAAAGCTTACTATACGAAACAAAAACAACAGGAGGTCGAATCGAAGCTTCCACAGTATATGAAACAAATGAACAAGTCGCGAGATGATGTTATCGAGCTCTATTTAAACCTCTCCAGAGAGGTTGCCAAGTGCAAGGAGATAACGCTCGACAGTGAAGTTATAGAGGGCGACACTGCTCTACTGGAATATTCGCAAAAAGATGTGTGTGGAAATAAGTCGGCTACGACGGAAAAACAAAAAGTCAGAATGAAAAATGAAGGTGGATGGAAAATTGACGAGGTTGAAATTAGCCTCTAACAAACGCATGCAGTCGGACGCGGCAGAGCCGCGCCGCTGATGCGAGGCGTTATATCTCTTGAGGTAGATCTGTGCTAATCGATGAACAGAAGAAATACCGAGACCGCGCTAACCGTGCGCGACGAGAGCTCCTCAAAGAAAAGGAGAAATTCGGCGCGATTTCGGACGGCTCAGGGAAACGCTACCGGGTGTGCGTTTACTTTGTGCTTAGCGGTGCTCCAGAAAAAGCAGTCGAGTTCATGGACTGGTTCGAGAAGGAGTTCCCGGATGACGTTGGTGAGCCCGCGTTTCTCTTATATGCTGCGTTGGCCTATTACCGGGTGGGGTCTCTGGGGAAAGCGCGGGGATACCTGCTGGATACGATGTTAAGCAACATTTACCTACTCCCCTATCTGTTTTCGCGGCCAATGCCCAAGCAAGACATGTGGCACTCATCTAATTGGGCACAGCCAGACTACATCGAGGAGATTGAAGAACTTCTGGAAGGGCCAACGAGTCAGGAGCGGGAGTGGTTTAAAGAGCAGTTCGACGATGAACTCTTCACGAACGTTCGAAACAAGTACATAGAAACATTTCATGCATTACAGCGTGCAAAAGAGTTGGATTCCCGTCGTCAAATTCTGGGGGAGTGGCGTGACTATATTTCCTATTGTCGTGCAAACGAGATATAACCAGTGGCAGCACGGTGACCGCTTTTCCACCGCGCTGCGGCTCCAAATCGGCACGTGTGCCAAGCGTTAGCGGTCAACCTGATCTGAGTTCTTAAGGATTTATATGAGAAAACCCAGGATATTTATAGCTTCAGCGGTGGAAAGCCTGGATGTGGCTGATGCGTTCAACGTAAACCTAGATCATCAGGCTGAGGTCACCGTCTGGAAGCATGGGTTTAACCTTTCTCAAAACACGATTGACTCTCTGGTAAAAATGGCGGAATCAGTGGATTTCGCTATTTTTATTTTTACACCAGATGACATAGCCGAAATCCGAGACCAGCAGAAACATATTGTCAGAGATAATGTGGTTTTCGAGCTTGGTCTTTTTGTTGGTACTTTAGGTAAAGAACGTTGCTTCATAGTTAAGCCGCGAGACACCGACCTACATTTTCCGACGGATCTACTGGGCCTTACGCCTGCAGATTACAATGGCGCGAGATCAGACGGAAACCTAGAAGCAGCTGTAAATCATCCATGCGTATTGATTAAGAAAGAAGTGGCAAATCTAGGCTTGCTTTCTCAGGATCTAAATATTCAGCAAAAGCCTCGCAAAAAGGCCGGATACAATTACAAACTTGGCGACGTTGAGCATCGGTTACTTGCCAAAGTTCTCGAAAGCTACGCCGCTTCTCCAGATGGGGTGTCTGTATGGAGTACGTTCAACGACCTAAAAGGAGTTGAGCAAGGAATACTGAGCTTGGCTGCGATTAAGCTAGAACGGGTTGGATTCTTAGATAAGAGTATTGCTATAGATCACGAGTACAACAACTCTGAGTATTACACATTTTCAATAACAGCTGATGGTATAGATTACTTGTTGGAAAACGAGGATTTGCTCCACAAAGCAAACAAGAAAGCTGATGCAACTGCTCCAGATTCCTTCGACGACGATATTCCATTTTAATTTTTTCGCTAACAAAGCGCTGTTGCGGACTGCTTTTCCGCTAGCGCTTCAAAGCAGCCACAAAGCGCGGCGTTAAATCAAAGTAGCAACGTGGAGGTTCCTTGTGAAAACAATAGGTCTCATTGGTGGAATGAGCTGGGAATCAACTCAGACTTATTACCGACTGATCAACCAGAGAGTAAGAGAAGAACTCGGCGGGCTCCATTCAGCAAAGCTCGTTCTGTATAGTGTAGATTTTGCCGAAATTGAGACGTTGCAGCATCAAGGGGATTGGCGTGCAACAGGTGAAATATTGGGGGCAGTCGGCCAATCAGTTGAGTCGGCAGGTGCAGAATTTCTGGTTCTCTGTACCAACACGATGCATAAAGTCGCTTCCCAAATTGAACGCGCAGTAAGTATCCCTCTTCTTCACATCGCAGATGCTACGGCTAACGTCCTCAAAAAGGATGGCGTAACCTGTGTGGGGCTGCTTGGGACACGATTTACTATGGAGCAGGAGTTTTACCTTGGTCGTCTCCAAGACCATGGTATCCGAGTCGTTGTGCCGAATGAGACCGAACGAGAGAGTATTCATTCCGTGATTTACAATGAACTGTGCCAAGGAGTGATCAAGCCCGATTCAAAAACTGAGTATTTGGGTGTCGTAGCATCATTGGCAGAACGCGGTGCACAAGGCGTAATTTTGGGGTGCACGGAGATAGGTCTTTTGATCCAGTGCTCGGATACAGATATCAAACTGTACGATACTACAGAAATACATGCAGAGCAGGCAGTTCAGCATGCCTTGGGCAGGATTTAACAATCGGCTGCACAGCGACCGGTTTTCCGCTGCTTCGCAGCTCCAAACCGGCGCGTGAGCCGGGCGTTAGGCCGTTAGGAAATTGATATGAGTCCCGAAAAAGCAAATGAATATG
>CALKAR010000230.1 GCA_937988745.1 uncultured Peptococcaceae bacterium | reverse complement strand
TACTGCGGCCGCTTTCTCTGCGGCCGGGACTGCGGCTCCCCACGTATATCGCATCGTTGCTCAGTACGTGCAGTCCGGTCAGTTGGACGCAAGGCTAATTCGTGAAGGGGCAGGTCAGGTTCTTGCCAGCTCTTCAGGCGCTGGATTGCGTGGTGGCCTTGCGGCAGTGATTACTGGCTCATGCAAAGCGGGGCTGATGGGGCAGTCTCTTAAGGGGATCTCACCTACTGCTGTCGGTATGGCTACCGCCATGGCGCTCAACTCTATTGAAAATTCTTGGCGATATGCTCAAGGGCAAATCTCCGGTAAGGAACTGGCGTTCAACTCATCAAGAGATGCTGTTGCTTACGATGGGCGGCGGAGGAGCGGTGCTCGGCCAGATGATTATTCCTGTGCCAGTGCTGGGGGCTTTGCTCGGAAATCTGGTTGGCTCGACCCTCGGTGCGGTTGGTGTCAGCTATGCAAATAACAAGGTATTAGGAATCTGTATTGAGTCTGGCTGGACTTTCTGGGGGCTGGTCGATCAGTCCTATGTGGTTCCAGAAGAGGTGCTCAAGGAAGCGGGTTTTGATCTCTTTGCACGCCAGCTTTTCAAGCCTGAACAGTTCAATATAGCCCGTTTCAATTTGCCATTTTTTCAAAAGAATAGCCTTAGTTTTACGGTTGTCAGAAGGGGGGTTATTTCATTTAATACCGTGGGGTATATGTGATAGAAAACGGAAGGATAAATTATTTAATTCATGGCAAGACATAACAAAGCATTGCAGCGGACAAGCCGCTGAATGCGGCGTTATGTGTCGCATACATGAAGGTAGTGACCGTGGAAGAGTTGCTAAAAGACGTACACCCGAAAGAATTTAGAAAGATTCCCCAACATTATGATTTGGCACACGGTGTAGCCTTCAAATTTCATGATGAACTTGCAAAGCTTGTCGTTGACCTGGAATCAACAGGGGCGCTTTGGGTAAATCTGGATGTGTCCGATGAACAAAGACTCCAACTGGAAAGCCTCGAAGGTGAAGACCTTTGGAATTGGCTTGAGAGTACGGGCCGGACTGACATTCTAAGAGATATGACATATCGGCAGGTCAGCGCTGCGGTAATCTCAGATGCTGCCCATTTCATATTTGAATCCTTAAGCGCATGTGCTAAAGGAAAAACAGCTGTAGCTTTTTCTCTTCTCCGAAAACCACTGAAGGAAAATTTACTGCTTCTTGAGTGGATCTGCGGTGATCCAGAGGACTTTATATTAAATTTTCATGGGGAGTCCGCAGACGATTACATTCTCAACAGACTCCCGCTAGATAAAAGAAAAAGGATCGTCAAAGATGCGTTAATCGAAACATCTTTGGACTTTCTTGATTTCGATTTTATATGGGATGTCCGTTTCGATAAGTCTAGCCCAAGGAGTTTGGAGACACTTTGGACAAAGGCTACCCACCTTGTTACTTCAGTGAAAGCAAGCGCAACCGAGCCAGGAAATCTAAACTTCGTTTTCTCCAGTGAAGAGGCGATTAATGACCAGTGGGACTACTATTACCAGGTTGTTCCCTTGCTTTTGCTTTATATGCTAAATGTTTCTGAGAGTGTAGTAGAAAGGTTCATTGACTGGGATCGGCGACTAAGACCGACTCAGCTTTTGGTTCGGCAATTGGCCTTCATTCGATATGCTGAATTCTATCTGGGAGGCGATTATCTAGAGGAAATGCGGGCAGATTTCAAGAAGCTTGAGTTCACCTGCACCTCATGTGACGAAACAGTTAACTGCAGGGAATCGGATTTAGACCTATTTTGGTCGAAAGGAGAAATTCGTTGTGCTTCCTGCGACAATAGAACTAGCGTCTGGGATATTCTCGCGGATGAATCGGATTGAAACACATAACAAGGCTATGCACCGGATGCCAAAACCTCCGCTTCGCTCTGGCTTTGTCACCGGTGATAGCAAGCGTTAAATGCAAAGAGGAATCATGCAGAAGTCAGCAATAATTTCCGAATGCGGAATGTACAGGTATGAACTAAAACGGATTTGGGATGATTCAAAGCCTTGGGTTCTTTTTATTTGTCTCAATCCGTCAACAGCAGACCATGAAGAAGAGGATAATACTTCTCGGGTGTGTATAAATTACGCTAAGCGCTGGGGCTATGGCGGGCTGGTTATAGCAAATCTATTTGCATATAGGTCTACTGACAAATCAGTGCTCTATCAAGTTTCTGATCCAGTAGGCCCAGAAAATGATCAGCACTTGCAGAGACTCAGCGAAGAGGCTGTCGAAACAGTGTGTGCATGGACAGATGATGGCGCATTTATGAAGCGCGACTTGGCTGTTTTACCAATCTTAAAATCACCAAAGTGCTTAACTAAACTAAAAAGCGGCAGGCCGGGCCATCCTTTGTATAAAAGCAAAGAACTAAAGCCTACGCCTCTGCTATAAGCATTTAACAAGCGCATGTTGTCGGACTGGTTTTCCGGCTCTTCGCATTTAAGGGTGTAGAAAAAATCTGGCCAGCTGGAAAAGGAGTCGGGGATCTTAGAAAATGTAAGCTCTCACACCAACAGAAACTAAGCCCCCGACGTGAACAATCTTACCTTTTCTAGCCCTGACCTTTCCAGCTTTTGCCAACTCAATAACCTCGGCCTGACTGCCACTGGACAGCACCTTTGTGCAGAACGCGCCGTCATCGAATGTCGTTTCACCAAAGCACCCGAACCATGCCCCAAGTGCGGGGCTGCTGGTGTTTGTTGGTCTCTGAGGTAGCAGTCATTTTTCAAACTGCATTTTTTTGAGAAAAAACAGTACAGTCCCCGTTTAGTCTCAATACGGTCTCAACAACAAAGTGGTGTTTTTAGCAGATGACGGGCAGTAATCATGACTACTGCCCTAAGGACCAAAATAAAGCGAGTACGGTTTTTTATGGGCGACACTCTTTAGGTTTTCTGGGAAAATCAGACGTTGCTAACATACTGATTTTAAATAGAAATGGCGCACTCGACAGGAATCGAACCTGTGACCCCTGCCTTCGGAGGGCAGTACTCTATCCAACTGAGCTACGAGTGCGTGGCGCGAATTGTACCAGATTTTGATATTTGCTCTCGGGACCATTTTGGGCTCTGAGTGCCGCCTTCGGAGGGCAGTACTCTATCCAACTGAGCTACGAGTGCGTGGCGCGAATTA
>CALKAR010000229.1 GCA_937988745.1 uncultured Peptococcaceae bacterium | reverse complement strand
GGGGGATCTGTTGATGGCAAAGCTCTGGGGAGGCCGTTTTATGTAAGAACGTCTTCCGGGGTGAGTTTACAACTGACGACTGGAAGGATGTGGGTTTTGCGGGAGCCAAAGGCTTCGGTGCTGGTGCCGTCACCGGTGGTGCAATCTATGGCCTGACCAACTATGCCGGCATGGCTGCACCTTTCGCTGCAGCTGTGGTTAGCGCCGGCAAAGGCCTGGCTACGCTGACCAATGAGTACATGGCAGGGGAAATCAGTTCCGAGGAGTATTTTGATTTAGGCATGTGTCTGTGTGCCGAATCAGCCATCGTTGGTTTGGCGACAGCAGCTGGACAGACCATTATCCCGGTACCGGTGCTTGGCGGCATCATTGGATCAATCTCAGGGAAAATGATGTTACAACTGGCGCAGGGTCTTGATGCCAAACATATGGAATCCTTGAAGGCGGAAATGGACAGCTTCCTTGCCTCTCTGGACAAGACTTATCAGCGTGTTGTCGATGAGATTAATGCCGAGTTCGATAAGTTGGGCAAGCTGACTGATGCAGCCTTTGACTTCGACCGGAACTACCAGCTTGCCCTATCGGCCAGCATTGATCTTGCCATTGCTTATGGTGTTTCCGAAGAAAAAATCTTGCGCAGCGTAAGCGATGTGGATGATTTCATGCTTGGATGAGTTAGTTGCAGCCAACTGAGCGTAAAAAGAACGCAATGCTTTGAAAGGCTGGCGCTACTTTATTTTCATGAATATCTTGCCTCGTGGAGTAGGCGCACATAACAAGTTGCTGCACGCGGAAAAATCACTCGCTGCGCTCACGATTTTCCGGTGAGCAAAGCGTTATGTTTTACGGAGTATGCTTTGAGAGACTTTTTGATATCCTTAATCGGCGGAGGCTTTGTTGGAGCAGGAGCTGTCGCAGTTCTGTTTAAGCTGTTTATTAAGAACCAGTTGGAGAAATCACAACGGGAATTCCAACACCACCTCGATGGCAAGAAGCTTCAGCTTGAAGCAGAACTTTCGGTCTTTGCAGAATCGAAAAAGGAACATTCGGTCAGTTACCAGCAAAAGAAGGTGTCAGCGCTTGAGCGCTGCTACTCCGCAGTCGTAAACACATCACTCCCACGGCATCAGTTTCGTAAAAAGCCCACAATCAGCCGTTTCTCAGGGACGCCGGAGGAACAAAACGCATCAAGATATTTCCATCTTTTTTCAGAGAACTTTCAAGCCTTTAGCAGAGCATTTGATTCAGTATCGAATGGGTATGCCAAGCTGGAAGATGTTGGGTTGTATATGGACTCGATTCTTGAGAAAAAAGTAACCGCGACTCTGCAAAAAATAAATGACTTCTACATGCGAAAGCACGCAGAGATGGGGCAGGCACACGAGCAAGCTACAGCACACTTTGATGGAAAATCTATCGAAAATGGAAGTATAACTTTTGATTTCGAAGCATTTCATTATTCAATGCTTCGTGAATGGAACCTTGAAACAAAATTGCTTCGTCAGGAGCTGAAAGATGAGCTACGGGCAGTGCTGCAGCCTTCTTAGCAGTATCAAACATAACCAGTGCAGGCACAGCGACGCCCACTACATTGCGCCTTCGGCTCCATTCCATGGGCGCGCATGCTGCAAGCGTTAGGCATTAATTAGGAGAATCATGATGAAAAAAGTAGCTGTAGTTTTGATGCTGGTTTTTGGAGCCCCGATAGCACTTGCGAGCACGGTTGAAGAGCAAGCGAAACAGAGTCTTGAAATGTGGGAACCAAATGAGGTTCGAGTAGAGGGCGAATCGCTCACAGTAATTTCCAAAGAGCGGCGAGTTACGGACCAAATTTATCGGGCGATGATCGTCAGCGGTCTATGTATGGGCACCCTTCCCCGACCAAACAGTCTTGATGGAGTCACTGAGATCAGAATTCTGAACCAGTTTGGCCGCCAAGGTTATGTCTTTGAGGGTGGTAAAGAAGAGTGCGAAGAGATTAATGATATGCCTGCAAACGAAACAGAGATTTATGTTCTTGGGCGGACGCACATGCATATGAATCAGTAATTCTGCCTAATACATGTTAGGTGTGCAGGGGGAGTACGCGATGAACTGGGAGCTTTTTCTAGCGGCGATAGGAATTTTGGAATCTGGGATGGATGCTCTGTATGCTCGATGGAGCGCGGCAGAGGCTAAGCGAGCCAATAACATTGGACGCCTCAACGCACTGTTGGCACTACGGACGCACTATCTGGCACTGATGCAGCATCAGGCAGACTTGGCTAAGGTCTTGAGCGGCTCACCCGCCGGCCTCCAGGCCGTGCAAAACACCGCCGCAGATCTGGATACAAAGTTGAGGGAGGTGAGCCGTGAGATCGATAAACATCATGCCGGTATTGTCGGCTTGCACACCTAACAATTCATTCAAGCCGACTCCGCTTCGCGGCTCGGCTTATTTCAGGCGTTAAAAGTACAGAATATGAAGACAATAGAGATTCTATCGGTAGGTTTAAG
>CALKAR010000228.1 GCA_937988745.1 uncultured Peptococcaceae bacterium | reverse complement strand
GTTCGAGAAGTCATGAACATGAAACTCTAAAATTCTCATTCAAGAGAAAAGGAGCCCTCACAAGAGAGCTCCTTTTATTTTTCGGGTTTTAGTTTACATAATATCACTTATGCGAAGTTCTATGGGTAATTCAAACAGGAAGGCCGCACCAGATGCATATAAGAAAAGCACCCAATTCGACTTTGCATGAAATTGGGTGCTTCAATTCATCACATCTCATCTGGCATTTCAACATGGTCACGGTGGCGCAGCCCAATGATGCGGCTGATATCTAATACAAAAGCAATTCCAGTACCGGGTTTTTTCAGATTCGCTGACTCCACGACAGCATCAAGTATTTTATCAGTCTGTTCTTCTTTAGAAACGATGAGTAGGATTTCCCGGCCCGGTTCAACTGTCAGACCAAAGAATGTCTTAGCTTCATGGGACCCTGTTCCACGTGCTAAAAAGATTGTGCCGCCTTGTGCGCCTGCTTTTTTGGCGTCTTCCATAACTCGGTCTGCTTCACCGCGAGGCAAGATTGCCACTATGCATTCATATTTCAAATCGGGTCACTCCCTTTGTGGTGTACAGTTGATTCAGATCCAATTAGCGTACAGCAACGCCCAACACGAGTAGACACAAGACTGAACTAATGGTAACAATGGCGACTAGCCCAAGTCCGTCAATTAAAGGGTCACGGCCCCCGATTGCCGAAGCGAGCGCTGGTCCAATGGCCAGGATAATCGGCACGGTGACTGGGCCAGTAGTTACGGCACCTGAATCGAAAGCCAAACCCACAAAGGTTTTCGATGCAAATGGGGCCAAAATTATCGCTAATACGTACATTGGAATTACAACATGCGTATACGGCCAACCCATAATCACCTTCAGCATTCCTATTACCAGACCAATTCCAACGCCTAATGCTACCAGCTGTACAACCAGAGTTTTGGAGACTTGGCCGGCCGAGTATTCTTCAACTTGAATGCCCAGGGCTTGGAGGGATGGCTCAGCCAGCGTCATTGAATAACCCAGAATAAAACTGAAAATAAGAATAACCCAAGTGTTCCCCGATGCAGTGAGGTTTTCACCAACGGTAGAACCTAGGGGAAGAAGTCCTTTATTTAAACCTTGGGTAAAAATCCACAGACCTATTACTGTAAGAACGAGGCCTCTAAATAGTTCCTTAGCGTTTGGCAGAGGCTGCTTTAGAATGAATCGATTAAAGGCTAATAGAAAAATAACGACAGGCAGAACACTGATCAGTGTTTCCTTAAATGGTTCCCATAAGGCCACTAACGTTTCCCTCCCTCTCAAAAAGCGTCTTTGCTGTTGGGCCTTTTCCTGTTCTGACATGAGCTGCATCCCTCCCGTCTTTGATAGTCGTCCCAGCAAGATATATTCGTTTTCTTCAGCTGGAAACCCTTTCTAAATCAGACAATTAACCTATATTAGCAATTAGTAAGCACCCTGATTGACAGCTAACTTCAGGGTTGGTTGACCATCTAAATACGGCAGCACGATAACTTGACCCGGATAGATCAGAGCACTCGACAGATTATTAATACTCAGTATAGCTTGAGTTGTGATGCGTGGGTCAATCCCTGGAAAATGTTCCAGTGCCAGAGCCCAGATTGTGTCGCCTGGTTCGACGACCACTACTGAACTTGGCTCAGGTCCAGCATGTTCAAAAAACGGCTGTGAGAAGTCGGGACGCAAGAAGGCCAATGTCAGAACAGCAAGGGAAACACCCAATACAAACATGAAAGCCAAAGCTGATGCACCATTTACGAACCGCTCAATTCTTTTACTGCGCATAATCAGCCCCCCAAACAAATGTTCTGTACCTTGTATTCAGCATAAACCAGAACATATGTTTTGTCAACAAAAATCGAACATTAGTTTGACCTTCGAGGGCTGTGAATGTTATAATATAGAAAACGTACGGAGGGGTAGTATGAGTAAACTGAGTAAGAGACAGCAGCAGATCCTAGAGTTTATCCGCAGTGAGGTTGCTAACAAGGGCTATCCCCCGTCGGTTCGGGAGATCGGCGAAGCGGTCGGCCTGAATTCAAGTTCGACTGTTCATGGACATCTGCAGAAGTTGGAGGAATATGGGTACATAAGGCGAGATCCAGCAAAACCACGGGCGATTGAACTGTTGGATGACGAGTCAGGCGTCCATCGTGTCCGAGCTGTGCACGTTCCTTTGGTAGGCCGCGTTACAGCTGGGACGCCGGTTTTAGCGGTAGAAAACATCGAGGAATACTACCCCATTCCCAATGATTTTGTAGACCACCACGACGATGTCTTCCTCTTGCGTGTTCAGGGAGACAGCATGATTGAAGCAGGTATATTAGACCAAGACTTCGCATTGGTCGAAAAGAGTTCCACCGCCGAAAATGGCGATATTGTGGTAGCACTAGTGGATGGTGAAGAAGCTACTATCAAGCGTTTTTATCACGAAGGAGACCATATCAGGCTGCAGCCTGAGAACCAGGCCATGACGCCCATTTTAACTACCAACGTAACTATTCTAGGGCGCGTCATTGGAGTCTTTAGGAGATTTCGTTAGAGCCGGCTTGCTGATGCAATAAATAAAGAGCAATGGACGGATTCGTTCATTGCTCTTTGTATTCTGCTTTGGGAATCAGCTTGCCGTTCTTTACCCGGCTTTGAATCACCCGATAACGGCGATCAAATTCGATTTCGGCTTCGATAGGTTTGTAACACTTGGAGCCGATAATGGTTTTGCGTACGTAGAACTCACCAGGGCCTCCCTCCCGCTCTACTCCATCGCGGCGCTGGATTTCGCTGGTTTTTCGCAGCATGACCTTTATGTGTTCCCCACAGTTCTCGCACTCAACATAGATCCACAGTGCTTGACCAGCATCTGTTGTAAGTCCAGGCTGCGCTGTAGCTTGAGATTCTCCAGCGGATTTCCGCCCTGCAATTTTCTGCCAAAGATTGGCAAGAAAGCTCATTTTACCGCCTCCGACCAAATTGAAGTTCATCCTTCTATTTGGGCATTGAGGGGTGGTTTTCCTTCTAATTCAAGTTGATTCATACCCAAGATGACGAAGAACAGTTCTAGAGCATCCCGCTGTCCAGAAGTCTGCGGGTCAAAACACTGAAGGGGTAGATCAGCGTACCTTTCTTGGGCAATAAGGTATGCTTGATCTACCCCTTGTGTCTGTACTATTTGGGACAGCCATAGATAAACACTTCTGCGGGCATTCGCCTGGACAAGCCAATACTCCGGGTCAGCGGTGTATTGGCTGATATGTGCTGCATGCTCAGCAAGGCGCGAGAACCGCTTTAATCCTTTTAGGGCATCGTCGCGAGTAAGTTCAATCATCCTGCTTAACCTCCCCTGCCTTTACATAGACAAAGGTTGTTTCACCATCGCAGATGACTTCGTAGTAGTCATATAGCTCTCCATTTTTGGGAAATGAACCTAAATAGTGAGCTGTTCCTTCGAAGGGCAGGATGGATTGAGGTAGTTGCATATCGGTCACGTCATATCAGCTCCTTTCTGCCTTCACTCTATCCTATTCGGTGCTGCTGCATGCTGTGTTTGTCTTTAGTATTATGTCCAAATATGCAGGATATACCATGAAGGAAAAAACCACGGCTGTGACGCCGTGGCTTATTTAGCATTGCTTTAATCGAATTCTACCTCTAGATGAGGCTTTAACTCAGGAATGAGCTGGTGATACGTTAGGTCAAAATGAATTGGTGTGATTGAAACATATCCGGCTTGAGCTGCATAATAGTCGATGGATAAGTCTTGGGAATCCTCAAGCTCCCGTGCACCTGTCATCCAATAATATGGTCTTCCTCTGGGATCGAGGCGGGTTTCCACCCGGTTTTGAAATTCCTGATTACCTAAGCGTGTCAAGCGAATACCTCTCAACTGTGAGAACTCAACCGCGGGGACATTGATATTCAAAAGCCCATCACGTGGTATCAGCCCGTTATCGAGAAGCCTGAGATTTCTCTTGAATAAATGAGCGATAACGCCTCGTGAGGTTTCGAGAAACTCAAGTTCAGTACTCACTTGAGAGACAGCTATAGCGGGAATACCAAGCAAAACAGCTTCTATAGCCGCTGAAACAGTACCTGAATAAAGCACATCAGTTCCAAGGTTTTCACCTATATTAATGCCGGAGACGATCATATCAGGCTGCAGGTTTAATGCATGAACAGCCATTTTTACGCAGTCGGATGGAGTGCCGTCCACCATATAGCAGCGGCCTTCCAAGCCCGGGATGGCGTTAATCTTATCCATGCGCAGGGGCCGGTCGACCGTAATGGCGTGGCTCATCCCGCTCTGTTCCCTGCTTGGGGCTATTACCGTAACTTCGCCGAAGTCTGTAAGTGTTTCGGCTAAAACCCGAATTCCAGGTGCAAAGACTCCATCATCGTTTGTGACTACTATCTTCATCGGCTCAAACCATCCTCATCCTAGATAGTTATTTATAGCTTGCCCGATGAACCCCAGGCATGGCCACTAACTCATCGATAATTTGAACGCGGCGGGCTCTGGGGGCTAGTTCGATTTCCATCTCAATGCGCGCTTCTCCTTCATCATCTGTGGTTAGCTGTACATTGTGTACATTTACATCGTGTTTGGCCAAAACGCTGAACACTTTAGCCAACTGTCCAGGTGTATCCTGCACGAGTACAGTGAGGATTTCGTTCTTGCTCATTAGGTAAGACCATTCGAGCTTGTTGAGAAGCACCAGTGTGGCTACAACCAAGATGGTTGCGATAATGGCTGCGAAATACATTCCAGATCCCACCGTAAGGCCAATTCCGGCCACGGTCCACAAACTTGCAGCTGTGGTAAGTCCACGAATATTGGCCCCTTCCCGCATAATTGTACCCGCTCCCAAGAAACCTATACCGCTGACTACCTGAGCGGCAATCCGGCCCGGGTCACCACTCATCCCCAGTGGGCGGAAAGCATAAATGGAGACTATCATGATGAGAGTTGAACCCATGCCCACAAGGATATGCGTGCGGAACCCCGCTGGGCGACCTAAACTCTCCCTTTCCAATCCGATGAGTCCAGCCAAAACCAGGGATAAAATTAGACGCAGAGCTAGTTCAAGATTAGTGATCTGCAAGCGATCTACTCCTCCTCAATTATTTTCTTGATCTGCTGATTCTCCTCAGCAAGGGCTTGCAGTGCATAGGCAATACCAATTTGAACATGCTGGCGTGACATACCGCCCTGCAGGTAGCCAATGTAAGGTTCCCTCATGGGTCCGTCAGCACTTAGTTCAATTGAAGACCCTTGGATAAATGTTCCACCCGCCATTACTACTTCATCGTCGTAACCGGGCATTTCGCTGGGAACTGGCAGATAATGAGCATCAATGGGTGCGGCACTTTGAATACCGCGGCAAAAAGCCAGCAGTTCTTCTTTCTTGCCAAATCGAATGGCTTGTACAACGTCCGTACGCTGTTCGTCAAAACGTGGCGATACTGGATAACCAAGCTTTTCAAAGACCGCAGAAGCTAGAAGAGCTCCGTATAAGGCTTCACCCACCACATGTGGCGCAAGGAACAAGCCGTGGAGAAGCTGCCTAGTCAAACCAAATGTTGAGCCTAAGCGGCCGCCTAGATGTGGTGCTGTTAGAATCTCAGCGCACATCTCGACAAGCTCACCGCGACCCACAATGTATCCACCGCTGACAGCGAGTGTCCCACCTGGATTCTTAATGAGTGAACCGGCGATCAAATCTGCGCCGGCCTCCAGCGGCTCGTAATGCTCTACAAATTCTCCATAGCAGTTATCGACAAATACGATGCAGTCAGGGTTCTTTCGCTTAACGACACGCACGGCTTCGCTGATTTGTGCTATGTTAATTGGCGGCCGCCAGCTGTATCCTCGAGAACGCTGTAGTGCGACCATCTTAGTTGACTTGGTTACAGCCTGCTCGATGGCCTCATAATCCATAGTGCCATCGTCCTTGAGCGGAACTTCGCCGTATTTAATGCCTCTAGAGATCAGGCTGCGCTTTGAGTGTCCGCGGGTGCCGATCACTGCCTGCAGAGTATCATAAGGAGGACCGCTGATAGATATCAGTTCATCACCAGGTTCAAGCAGTGACAGACAGATCGAAATAGCGTGTGTACCGGACACAATCTGCGGCCGCACCAGCGCTGCCTCTCCCCGGAATACGCTGGCGTATACAGCTTCTAATGCTTTTCGACCGAGATCGTGATAAGCGTAACCTGTCGAGTCAGCGAAACAATCACTGCTGACCCGCTCTTGATGGAAAGCTTTGAGCACTTTTTCCTGGTTTAGTAAGACAATCTGTTCAATAGCTTCGAAATGTGGGGCAATTTGTGCCTTGGCTTCCTCAATTATTCTCATCGACATCATGCATCATCATTCGATTCATGGACTGTTGTGCCGAAGGCGGCCTTAGCTTGAGTGCGTTTTCCAGGAATTTGGTTCAATACGCTTTCCCGAATATTTTTCTCGGAATAAATGTTTAAACGGAACTTCTTGTTTGCAGTGGCGACCATTTCGAGCTCGCCAGAAATACCATGTTTTGTCCATAACTTCTTTGCTGTTTTAAGCATATCTGCTTCTGTTTCAAATTCAAATCCGATTGATTGCACTAGTTACGTTCCTCCCATGCTAATCTCTATAGATAAAATTCGTTGCAAAAGGCCCAAAGTCCTTCTCTGACGGCATTTGTGACAGGCTGCACAACTCTACTCTACCAATAGCTTCTATAGCGAACCGATTCTCCCTGAACATCTTGGTCAATTATGGTGATCAGTTCTTCTACACTTACATTTTTCTGCCCCATGAGGCGGACTGCCTGCATGCGGATTGTTTTCTCCACAATATTGCGGATGGTGCGGGCGTTGCCAAAGGTTACAGGGTCTCGAGAACGCATCTGGCGGATTAAATCGGCTAGTTTCCGTCGCGCGCTCTTGGTTAGGACATACTGGCGCTGCCTAAACATGGACTCAGCAATTTTAAACAGTTCAATATCTGTAAAATCTGGAAACTCGATCATCAGAGGGAAGCGGGAATGGAGCCCGGGATTGGTGCGCAAAAAGACCCGCATAGGTTCGGGATATCCCGCCAGTACTACCACAAACTTGCCTCGATGGTCCTCCATTGCCTTTACCAGCGTATCGATGGCTTCTTTACCAAAGTCACGTTCGCCACCTCGAGCTAAGGCATAGGCTTCATCTACAAATAGAAGACCGCCCATAGCCTTCTTGATAGCTTCCCGAGTCCGGTGGGCGGTCTGACCTATATACTCGGCCACAAGGTCTGCCCGCTCGACCTCAACGGTATGTCCTTTTTCGAGAATGCCCATTTCCGCAAGCATTTTGCTCAGCAGCCGTGCTACGGTAGTCTTTCCTGTACCAGGGTTTCCGATGAAAATCGTATGTAGCACAATAGGCTCAGTTGTCAGCTGCAGTGCTGAGCGTTTGTACTGAATCTGAGCATATGCTTGGATTTCTCTAATGGTTGATTTGACCGACTGCAGTCCGATTAACGCGTCTAACTCTGCTTGAAGGGCTTGGAGCCGGTCTTCCGAGGAGACTCTACTGTTCGCATTTTTACTCTGCGGCTTTGACTCCAGTTCTGATTTTCTTTCGATGCGTGCAAAACGCTTCTTTCTGAGCACAGTTGGAGACACCACCTTCACCTACTATATATACGCGGGAAGGCAGTCCAGGGTGATAAAACTCCTTATCTGTGCTCTTGAAGCAGTTCCTGCCAGAGGGCAGTCACAGTATCGATAACATCATCTTCTGTGGTGTGACTTAAATTGAACCAGCGAATGCGTTTATCGCGCTTAAACCAGGACAGCTGCCGTTTAGCGTATCGGCGGGTATCTCTTTTGAGGAGCGCTACTGCTTCTTCCATCGTCTTTTCACCGGTCAGTCCCCAGAGAATCTCTTTATAGCCTAAAGCCTGCAGTGCGGTGAGTTTGGCTTGATCTTCTTGGCGCTCATCAAGGTATCGCTCTTTTAGACTCCTCACCTCTTCGATTAAGCCTTCCTCTAACATCTGATCGACCCGCAGATTGATTCGTTCATAGAGCTCTTGCCGATCACGGGTAAGTCCAATATACAGCAGTTTATATAGAGGCTCACTACTGCTTGCTTTCTTCTGCAGCACGCTGATAGGCTCGCCAGTTCGGTGGTAGACTTCTAGTGCCCGAACAACGCGGCGAATATCATTTGGATGAAGTCTTTCTGCCGTTTCTGGATCTACGTCGGCAAGCTCTTTGTGGAGAGCGGCAGGATTTTCTCGTCCCCGCTGTTCGAGCTCGCGTCTCAGCTCCGGATCAGCACTGGTGTCTGGAAAGAGAAACCCATCAATTAGAGCGTTGACGTACAAACCGGTTCCGCCCGAGACAATTGGCGCCTTACCCCTCCGAGTGATATCTTGGATGGCTTCTTCCGCACACGTTACCCAATCCTGAACATTAAACGTTTCCGTGGGCGGTATCACATCTATCAGATGGTGGCGTATTCTTGCTTTTTCAGCGGCGCTTGGCTTGGCAGTACCGATATCCATGCCTTGATAAATCTGCATCGAATCTGCCGAAATGATTTCCCCATCAAGTTTTTCAGCTAGTTCTAGCGAGAGAGCCGTCTTTCCTACTGCAGTCGGTCCTACAATAACCATCAAAGGTATTTTCTTCATGTCTTCCACTCCAGATTAATTCTACGTCCGACTACGTTCGACCGAAGCGGCGCATGATTTCTTGCTGTTCCAATCGCACGATAATCGGTCGGCCGTGTGGACAAGTAAAGGGATTCTCCGTCCTGCTCAGATCCACAAGTAGTGCCTTTATGGCGCGGTTGTCGAGATAATCCCCCGCTTTAACTGCACCTTTGCAGGCAAGTGTAATGGCAGCCGCCTGCAGGAAATGATCACCTTTTTCGGCCGCCTCGGCTATTTCGAGGATATCTTCCTTCCACCCTCCGGTCTGACTCAAGAATGTAGGTACACCTCTCACAATAAATGTGTTAATACCAAAGGGTTCTAGTTCTATGCCCACAGCCTGAATGGCGTCGAGATGTTCGTGTATTCGGGCGTATTCAGTAGGGCTGAGTTCTAGAACTTCAGGAAGAATCTGCTGAATGTGCACCTCTTGGTTGGCGAACTCTTTCATCAGGCGTTCAAAGAGAATTCGTTCGTGGACAATATGTTGGTCGAGAATCCACAAGCCTCCTCCTTGTACCTCGAGGAGGATATAGGTCTGGTGCAGCTGTCCGATTATTCTCCCATTAACCAGAGCTGAGCGGACATCATCATCTTCTGCTATTATATCCTTCCCTACATCTGGGATTTCCGCAGCAAAGAGGTCTGCGGTACCTAAAGTGGCAGCCGCTATTTCGGGTTCAGTCTTAGGTGGTGATTCTGCCACAGCTAGTGGAGGCTTGGGCTTTTCACCGCTTGGTCGATATTTTCGCAGTACAGCATCAAGGGTTTCCCAGGTGCGCGGCTCCCAAGTGATTTCGGCTTGTTTCGGCTGTGGTTTGTACTGTCTACCTGTCTGTGTCTGGTGCTGTCTAGCTTCAAACTGCGGAGCGATGTTCTTTGACAATACGGCTGTACGCACTGCATCGAGCACGTCTTTGAAGACGGTCTGATCATCTGCAAAGCGTACTTCGCTTTTAGCGGGATGCACATTGCAGTCGACAAATTTAGGATCTACGTCGAGTACCAGTACGAAGAATGGAAAGGTACGTGAAGGCAGCAGTCCTTGGTAGGCTTTCTCGGCGGCAGCCCGTATCGTTGAGTTTTGAATGACCCGTCCGTTCATAATGATCAGCTGGCCTGTGCGGCTTCCTTTCGCCAGCTTCGGTGTCCCAGCGTAACCATTCACTTTAGCCCACTGGTAACTGGAATTGATGGACAAGAGACCGCCAACGAGTTGTTTTCCATGGACTAGAAGCAGTGTATCCTTTAGGCTGCCGCTCCCTTGAGTATTGAGGACGGTCTTTCCGTCTCGGATAAGCGTAAAGGCAATGTGCGGATGGGCCACCGCTAGATTAGTTACCAGCTCCAAGACTCGCCTGCCTTCTGTGGCAGGGGTCTTGAGAAACTTATACCGAGCAGGCACATTGTAAAATAACTGACGTACTTCTACGGTGGTTCCTTGAGGTGCGCCGCACGGTTCTGTGTGGATTTCTTCGCCTTCAACGACGGCACGCACTCCGCTTTTTTCTTCCGCAGTGCGGGTCGTAAGAATCAATTTAGAAACACTGGCGATACTGGGCAGCGCCTCTCCTCTAAATCCTAGGCTGGATAAGCTGAACAGATCATCTGTCTTGCTGATCTTGCTGGTCGCATGGGGTTGAAAAGCGAGCTCTACATCGTCTGGTGCGATTCCTACGCCGTTATCCTGAACCCGAATATATTCGATGCCTCCAGCCGTAATCTCCACCTCAATACGGGTCGCTTGGGCATCGATTGCGTTTTCAACTAGTTCTTTAACCACCGAGGCAGGCCGTTCAATGACCTCGCCGGCGGCGATTTTGTGGGCAACTTCATCAGGTAACAATGCAATTCTGCCCATTATGCGTCCTCCTTCAGTTCCTGCTGCCATTTTGCGAGCAGTTGCAGGGCTTCTAAAGGTGTCAGGTTGTTGACATCAACATTCTGCAGTTCCTCCAGAACAGGGTTAGTTTGCTCTTCCTCCGGTTCTTCAAAGACGGCTGTGTCATATTGCAAACTGGCGAATAAGTCCAGCTGCACAGGTTTATCACGGTCTGCTTCTAGTTCTTGCAGTAGAGTCAAGGCTCTCTTCAAGACCGGGGTTGGTATTCCTGCCATGCGAGCCACATTGACACCGTAGCTCTTATCTGTGCTGCCCCGGGCGACATGATGGAGGAAATAAATGGTTCCATCTTTTTCTTCGACCTCCACACGATAAGTTGCCAGTTTCGCGAGTGACTGTTCAAGACGCGTCAGTTCGTGGAAGTGAGTTGAAAAGAGTGTGCGAGCCCCAATATTATTGTGAATGAACTCAATGACTGCCTGAGCAATCGCCATGCCATCGAAAGTGCTTGTGCCTCGTCCAAGCTCGTCTAGGATGATGAGAGAACGCTCAGTTGCATTGCGCAGCAAATGGGCAGTTTCAGCACATTCCACCATAAAAGTACTTTGACCGGAGCCCAGATCATCTGCAGCCCCAATCCGAGTAAAGATTTTGTCAACCAGACCGATTTTGGCTGATTGAGCCGGAACAAAGCTGCCGATTTGGGCCAAAATTACGATCAGCGCCGTCTGCCTTAAATATGTGCTTTTTCCTGCCATGTTAGGCCCTGTAAGCAGGATAATCCGCTCATCGTCACTGAACGAAACATCATTAGGAACAAACCCACTTTGGAGAGTTTCGATCACAGGGTGCCTGCCTTGGGAGATCTCCAGGTTGATATCCTCAGTGATTTCCGGCCGCACGTAGTTAAAGCGTACTGCTGCTTCGGCAAGGCTTTGCAGCATATCGAGAAAGGCTAAAGCCTGGGCATTCTTCTGAATGTAAGCCGTATACTCCTTCGCCCGGTCCCGAATTTGGCAGAACAACTGGTATTCAAGCTCGATAATGCGCTCATCAGCACCTAGGATAAGTGCTTCTTTTTCTTTCAATTCAGGTGTGATAAACCGTTCGGCATTGGCCAAGGTTTGTTTGCGCTCGTAATCCTCGGGAACAAGGTCGAGATTCGCTTTGGTAACTTCAATGTAATAGCCAAAGACCTTATTAAAGCCAACCTTGAGCGATTTGATGCCTGTGCGTTCTCTTTCGGCTTTTTCTAGATTCTTGATCCAGTTCTTTCCATCGCGGCTGGCACTGCGAATTTCATCGAGAGCTTCATTGAACCCTTCTTTGATCAGTCCTCCTTCTCGAACAGAGATTGGAGGATTATCGACAATTGCTTGATTAATCAGGGTTGTGAGTTCATCTAAAGGCTGCAGCTCTTCGTGGAGTTCTTTCAGAAGACTAACGTCTACATTGGCGAGCAGCGCCTTAACTTGAGGAATTACTTCTAGAGAGGAACACAGTGCTGTCAGGTCGCGGGCGGTTCCGCCCCCTACCGCTAGTCGCCCCATCAGACGTTCTAGGTCATATACCTGGTCTAGGAGTTCCTGGGTCTCCAAACGCAGGGCAGTATTGTCAACGAGGGCTTGTACAGCTGACTGCCGTCGATTGATCTCTACCACATCAACGAGAGGCTGCTCTAGATTCCAGCGCAGCATCCGCCCGCCCATACTGGTGCGGGTATGATCAATTACGCCTAGCAGCGAACCGGACTTCCGCCCATCACGCAGAGTTCGCGTCAATTCGAGATTTCTACGGCTGTTGGCATCGATCTGCAGGTACTGTTCCAGCGTGTACGTCTGCACGTTCAGGACGTGTTCAACCACACTCTTCTGCGTTTCCTGCACGTATGCCAGTGCGGTGCCCGCCGCTGCAATCTTACACAGCGAATCTAGGCCAAATGGCTCTAATGTGCTGACTTGGAAGTGATCTATCAAGGTCTTTTGAGCTTCAGCCCACTGGGTCTGCCGCTGATCCAATGTGGAGATGGTAATCTGCTGTTCTTGGGCGAACTTCTCTAGTGTGTAAATCAGATCAGACTCGTTGCCCACGACGATCTCTGCAGGCTGCAGCCTTTGTAGTTCATCTGTCACTTTATTGAAAGACTGCAGCTCAGTAACGATAAACTGTCCGGTAGATAGATCTAGCGAAGCAACGCCAAAAGAACCGCCTACTTCCGTCACGGCGGTCAAGTACTGGGAACGCTTGTCGTCGAGGGAACCTTCTATAAAAGTTCCAGGAGTAATAACCCGCACTACATCGCGTTTTACTACTCCTTTTGCCTGCTTTGGGTCTTCGAGCTGCTCGCAAATAGCAACTCGATATCCTTTATTGACAAGTTTTTCTAAGTATCCGTGGACTGCGTGGTAAGGCACTCCACACATGGGTATCCGGCCCTGTTTCCCCGCTTCTCTGCTTGTCAGGGTAATTTCAAGCTCCTTGGCCGCTAGTTTGGCGTCATCACCAAACATCTCATAGAAATCGCCTAAGCGGAAAAACAAAATCGCATCTGGATACTGTGCTTTTATTTCTGTATACTGCTTCATCATTGGTGTCAAAGGAAAATCAGCCTCCGTGCAAAAAAGGAGTGTGTGATAATGTCACACACTCCTAAATTCAGCTCTTTGATGGAAAAATCCTGCTACTGTTCCCAGTATGGCGGATAGTCTACTGTTTGGTAAATTTGCTCTTCGAGGTTGCGAGAAATTTCCATATGAAAAGCCGGAAGCTGCATCAAGTCGGCTGCCGAAACGTGGCAGTGGACCACTTGGTCAATTGCCATTAAAGTTTCGCAGGGCACTAGGAAACGTTTCTCATCCTTGGGTGAGTATACGACTAGATATCTGACCAGATATTCCTGGGGTTCTACGATCTGCGCGATAACGTTTCCCAGGTATTCGCCATCTCTGCTGAGAATCGGCAGCTGCCAGAGATCCCGATTGCGTTCTTCCCAAAGAGTCTTTTTCTCGTCAACCCACATCCGGACGCCTCCTATTTCTCGGCCAGCTCTCCCTTCAAGCTCCACGTGCTGGCATTGGTAATACGTACGGTGGTCAGTTGTCCTATAAGGCTGCGATCACCCGTAAAGTAAACCTGGCGGTTTGCTCTGGTCCGCCCGACCAAACCATCACTGGTAACATCTTCAACCAAGACTTCCAACTCTTGATTCAAGAGTTTCTGCATGTACTCGGCACTGATTTCATTCTGCAGGTCAATCAGGCGGTAAATCCGCTCTTTCTTTATTTCTTCTGGAACTTGGTTGTGCATTTTGGCTGCAGGGGTTCCTTTACGCGGCGAATAGATGAAAGTAAAGGCTGAGTCGAAACGCACCTCTTTTACTAAAGAAAGTGTTTCCTCGAACTCTTCATCTGTCTCACCAGGAAAACCGACAATGAGGTCCGTGGTTAAGCTGATGTTGGGCACGGCTTTCCGGACCTTCTCCACAAGCTGGAGATAGTATTCCCTTGTATAACCCCTGTTCATACGGCGAAGAATACGATTACTGCCAGCTTGTACAGGTAAGTGGAGATGCTCGCAAACCTTGGGAAGCTCGGCCATAGCCTCGATGAGATCATCACCCATGTCGCGAGGATGGCTGGTTGTGAAGCGGATGCGCTCCAGTCCATCAATATCATTCAGCTCGCGCAGGAGTGCGGCAAAACTGGTGCTGCTGTTGAGGTCTTTACCGTAAGCATTCACATTTTGACCCAGGAGAGTTACTTCCTTAAAGCCCTGCTGCGCAAGGTCACGAACTTCTTCGATAATTTTCTCAGGCAGACGGCTGTGTTCTTTTCCTCTGGTATACGGAACGATGCAGTAGCTGCAGAAGTTAGTGCAACCATAGATAACGTTGACAAACGCCTTTACATTATGACGTCGAATAACAGGCAGCCCATCACGGCTGTCTTCGCCTGGAGCAGCTTCGGCTTCATCCCAGACTTCAACGACCCGTTCCCCGCTCTGCGCCCGTTCTAGAAGCTCAGGCAGGCGGTGAATGTTGTGGGTTCCAAAGATAAGGTCTACATGAGGCAGCTTCTCCAAGATGTTCTCCAGTTCGTCTCTCTGCTGCGGCATACATCCGCAGATACCGATTACTAGTTCGGGTTTAGCTTCTTTTAGCTGTCGAAAAGCACCTATGTGGCCGTAAACCTTACGTTCGGGGTTTTCCCGGACAGAGCATGTATTATATAGTATGAATTCGGCCTCTTCTAGTTCTTCAGTAGGCTCAAAACCCAAAGAAGCTAGAATGCCAGCTATAACCTCTGAATCATGTTCATTCATTTGACAACCCATTGTCTTGAGGTAATAACGCTTCATCGACTCTCTCCTTACTGCTGAAACTATGATAATTAGGGGGGATTCCGCATGCTGATCACACTTGCGCGTACTGTCGTACTGTATATTCTGGTGGTAGTCACCATGCGGGTAATGGGCAAACGCCAAATCGGCGAACTTGAACCCTATGAATTGGCTATTACTATTATGATTGCCGAACTTGCGGCCGTACCGATGCAGGACCGCCAGATTCCACTTGTAAATGGGTTTATTTCAATTATAACACTTTCGTTCATTCAAGTCTGCCTGTCAACTCTCACCTTGAAATTCCATTGGGCGAGACACATCTTAGATGGGAGTCCCAGCATCGTGGTGCGCCAGGGCCGGATTATGGAAGACGAAATGCGGCGTGCCCGGTACAACTTGAACGAACTCCTTGAACAACTGCGCATTAAGGGGTTTGCTGACCTTTCTGATGTGGAAATCGCTGTTTTGGAAACGAGCGGCGAGCTAAGCGTCATTCCAACATCCCAATCTCGTCCAGTCACCCCAAGTGACCTCGGTCTTGATACACGAGATGAAAAACTGCCCATTCCCCTTATCATGGACGGACGGATAATGGACAACAATATCAAGGAAGCTGGATTAAATCAGGAATCTCTCGAGGCAAAACTCGCTGAGGACGGGTTAAAACCAAAAGATGTCTTCTTTGCCATGCTGGACAGTCGGGGAGACTTCGTCGTCCAGCCTCGTTCAGGGAGGGGCAGCTGATGCGCTTATTAGTAATCTTGACACTAATTATGGTAGTCATGATAGGCCTGGGATTTTATGTGGAGCACGGCCTATCTAATTTGGTCGAGAATGTACTGTCTGATCTAGAAGAGAGTGAAAAACACCTCACTGCCGGCAATCTTGCTGCCGCAAATGAAACACTCGTCAAGGCCCAGAAGCAGTGGCATAAGGCCCAGAAGCAGTGGAACCCATTTATCTACAACACCGATCTGGAAGAACTCGAAGCGGCTCTATCCCGTCTTATAGCATATGTGCAGACCGACAATCTCAGCCACGCTCAAGTTGAACTGAGCTACATTCGCACACGGCTGAGGCAGATCCACCAGCAGGAACGCTTAACTCTGGAGAATATCCTCTAGGATGGCCTGTAGTACTTATTAAGCTGGTTCACAGCCAGACCCACAAACACGCCTGTAGGAAGTGCGAAAAACAGCATGTAAGGCAGATAAAGAGCAATGAGCATGGTTTCTACCACAAAGGCTGCTACCAGGATCTGCGCGATATTGTGAGTCAATGCTCCCAAAACGCTTATGCCTACGACACTGAACTGTTTTGGGAGCATACGATAGGCCAATCCCATCACAATTGTACTCACGATTCCGCCCGAAAAACTGAAGTAAAATACAATAGTCAAGAACGTCCCTGATAAAAGAGACCCTAAGATGGTACGGAGCACGGTGACGGTTAGAGCGTCTTTCAAGCCGAAATTCATTACTACGTATAAGCTGATAATATTAGCCAAACCTAATTTGGCCCCTGGAACCGGAACGGGCATGGGAATAAATGATTCGAAAATATGCAGACCCATGGCCAATCCTGTCAGCAGACCAAGATATACTATTCTACGTGAACTAGTGTGACTCACAGATTCAACCTCATTTGCAGTACATTTTACTATTAGCTGCCGATCAGCTTGATCCCATTGGCAATTACGTGGAGAACACCGTCGGACAGATAGGCATGTACACGGGAAGCTGGCTCGTCAAAGCGATAGCGCTGCTGTGCGATGCTGATGGTTACATTGGAATGCACCAGTTGACACTTGATGCGTCCATTGGTAACTATGGTAGCGCTGGTTGCCACACCCGTAGGGCCGCCCAATTCTTTAGCGACGATATCACCGTCGTTGACGATAATCTCGCCGCCTCTAAATAGGCCTCGTTCCATTTGGAACCCCTTCCCCGCGATAACGGTCGAGTAGTACGCGCCTTGCCCTTCAATTATAACAGAACCTGCAGCTTCTAGGCGACTATTTTGTAGATAACGCACACGAATATCGGCATCTTGCGCGGCCGCCCTTGCCAAGTTCTCTTCCTCAGCGGTTAGTGCTTCGAGCAAGCGCTGCACTACTTCTATCGTGAGTGTACCCCGTGCCCGTTTTGGACCGAAGTGAACTACTATGCGAGCAACTACTTCATGGAGCTTAGGTTCGAGTTCGTGAGAAACCTCACTAAAGAAATCACTTAGCAGAGCTGTTTCACGGAGAAGATGAGAAAACTTTAGATCGATGAGATGTTCGATGAGTGCGTTTTCGTTAGTATTTGGAGGACTGTGTCGGGCGATAGTACGATATGCTGTTTCCAACTTCTCCATCTGAGTTTTGATACGGTTAAGGATAGCCATTAGTCTGATATGAATAATGCTTTTTCCACCAGCCTGCAGAAACGATGAAACTACGTTTTTGCGAACCACAATAGAACCTAGGCTGCGGATTTCTGCCCCACTGGCCAATCCGCCAACGTGGACGGTACCAGAGATAGATTCGATCTTAACGTTATCATGCACGCTGCCATGGATTAATACCGCACCATCGAAGGTAATGTTTCCAGTAGAAATGTCTGCATCAGATTTTAGTTCAAGCATGGGCAGCACTTCCAAGACATCGCGGTTAAGGTTCGGCAGCCCAGATATTGCAGCTCTTGCCGTTAAGCCATCTGGCGATAACTCAACACCTTTACCGGACTTGATGGCGGTATCCTTAGGTTCGGGTACGGAGATTCGGTTACCATAAACATCGATTCCTGGTTCACCTGGTTTAGCTGGAATTTTTCGGGCTAGAATTGTCCCCTGCTGGACACTGGAAATGCCGTACACTTCGTAGTGATCTATGCGGATGGAGTCGGGGTCAATCTGGTGCTGCTTTTGGTAAGTGTACTCTATTGCCGCATCCTGCGGAGGAATGGGTTCCTTGCCTCGTGCAATCACGATCGAACCCTGCGGTGCTTTGAGGGATTCTGGATCGATAGTATCAAATAGAAGACCGTAAGTAATACCCTCGGCCTGAACGGCTAATCGCAAATCGTCCATTGTAATAGGCCGTGGTGGAATGTCTTTCTTGAGCAGTCGCAGCTGTGCGACAGATGCCTTAGGTTGATCGGCTAAGCTGTATTTGGCCCCCGGAACTTGATTCCAGTTGAGGCGAGCTGTCAATCCGTCCTTGTCTACAATAACCTCAATGTCGGTAATTGGTTCAGTATCTTCGGGAAGGATGATTTCCAAACCAGAAAGGCCCTGTTCAAGCACTACCATCCGCTCGACATGCTGCCCCTGGTATCTAACGGTGATCCTATTGTCAACTGTAAGACGCGGCGGAGTTCCTCCTTCCCGGGGAGGTTCGAACCCGAACTGACCATCTTCAATCCACACTTTACCATTAAGGTCCTGAGCGGATGATCCATTCTGCCGTTTCGCTTTCGGAATAAGCTGAACTACTGCCTCTGTACGCGCAAGACCCAAGAGGCGTCTCTTGGGTTCTTCAAGCACTATGATTTCCACCTCTTCTTTGGTTACGCCTAGTTCTTGGAGGCCTTTGCTCACAGCCTCCTCAACAGATGAACCGCGGCCCACCCATTTTCTCATATTGATGAAGACTCCTTTACAATTTGGAATAAATGCAGTAACTCTCTCTCTGCAGGCCAAAGCGGCTTGGGTCCATGATGTGTTCTGCAGAACCCACGATGAAGAAACCGCCTGGTGCTAATGAGTCGACAAATTTATGAATCAGGCGCTCCTGCGTCTCTGCAGTAAAATAGATAAATACATTCCTGCACAAGATTAAGTCAAAGGGTTTCGGAAAGGGATCACGCAGCATGTCATGCTTTCTAAAGGTAACCATGGCCCTGATTTGATCGGAGATCACTAGTTGGGTTCCGTCTTTTGTAAAATACTGCCCGATTAAGTCAGCAGGTACATTCTGTACTTCGTTTGACGAATACCGTCCTTCTTGGGCCCGACCTAAAATGACCTCATCAATGTCAGTCGCTAAGAGCTGCTGCGCTCGTTGGTTCTTCTTCTGCAGCAGAAGAGCTATCGAATAGATCTCGGCTCCAATTGAAGCGCCTGCGCTCCAGATGCGAGGACGCTTGCCTCCTGCTGTGATGCGGGGGAGTACTATGTTTTCTATGTCATTGAAAACACCTAGATCTCGGAAAAACTGTGAAGTATTGATGGTGAGGTATTTGGTGAATTTCTCTCGGTGTTCTGTATCAGTCTTGATACGGTCAACCAACTGTGCATAGTCTTCCAAATCATAGCGGGCCAACCACTGATCAATCCGGCGGCGCATCTGCTGTTCCTTATAAGAATGTAGGTCGATGCCTAACACGTCATAGATACGGCGTTTCAAAAACTCATAATCCATTTTCAAGGCCAATACCCCTTTAATGACTCTGTACAGCGTGAACTAAACGAACGATGCTCTCGCCGATTCGGTCGAGAGAAAGGATATAATCAGCGTGACCCTCATCAGCAACTGCCTTTGGCATGCTGTAAATTGTTGATGTTAGTCGATCTTGAGCAATCGTTAATCCTCCCGCTTCTTTAATCAAGCCCATGCCGTCTGCCCCGTCGCGCCCCATTCCGGTGAGAATGACTCCAACAATCTTTGAACCAAAGACCTTGGGCAGGCTTGCCATTGTGACATTGATACTGGGACGCACAAACTGAACCGGCGGATCCTGATTGAGACGGATTCGCTTATCTTGATCAACTACCATGTGGAAAGAACCCGGGGCCAAGAGTGCCATTCCGGTTTGGACTAAATCTCCCTCTTCGGCTTCCTTCACTGTCAATTCTCCGATGCCATTCAACCGCTCAGCAAAGCTCTTGGTAAAAGGCTGGGGCATATGCTGCACAATAAGAACGCCAGCGGGAACATCTTTAGGTATGCTGGCGATTACTTGCTCGAGTGCCTTGGGCCCTCCGGTGGACGAACCGATCACCACAACAGTATCAGCAGGCATACCTCGAGATACCGTAGTTTGAATCGTTCGTGGGCGTGGCAGCGGCGCTGGCTTCTTTGTCGGCTGTGGAGCTGGTTTATAGGGTACAACTCGCGCTCCTGCAGCGGCCTTTACTTTCGAGATGAGTTCTTGAGCGATTGTATCAATATCTAGAGAAATTTCACCCGATGGTTTGGGAACAAAATCAACGGCGCCTAGAGCGAGAGCCTGGAACGTGATTTCGGAACCCCGTCTTGTTCTACTGCTCAGCATAATAACTGGTTTGGGATTTACGGTCATCAGTTCTCTCAGTGTGTCTAATCCGTTCATGACCGGCATTTCTACATCTAATGTGATAACATCGACCTCTATGGAGGCAAGTTTCTTAAGAGCATCTGCGCCATTCCGAGCAGTTGCAGCCACCTCAATACCAGGATCAGAGGTCAAGATCTGTGTGATCATCTTACGCATAAAAGCGCTGTCATCAACTACCATTACTCGGATGGACATGGGACCACCTCAAATATCAATTGGTTCCTTACCGATAGCTGTTACTGTGACACGGCCATCTTCGACAAAAAAACGCATTTTACGTCCATGATTCCCTGCCAGATCCTCGCCAATTACTGGTATATCGTATAATGCCAAGTTCTCCAGTACTGCTTTGATATTCTGGCTGCCAATGTTTCCATTACTTGTAGTCAAATTAGGAAACAAGTTGGCGCCACCAGCGAGTTTCGCCCACAGACGGCGTTTTTGGGCGCCTAATTTAACAGCTTCGTCGATAAGAGCCGGGATAGCTGTATCAGCGTACTTTCCCGGCATGTCTATTTTTTCGTTTTGACGGCGGGCTGTCGGTAAAAAAACATGTCCCATTACTCCCACTTGGGCCACGCTGTCATACAAGGCCACTCCTATACATGAGCCCAAGCCAACGGTCGTAAGGATACCAGACTTCGCTAAGGCTCGAATTTCTCCCATATTTACAAAGACCTCTTGCATCACAAATCCTCCAGGCCGAGGGCGCGCTCGATCTTTTGAAATTCCTCATCATCCGGAAGCAGCACGATGTTGCCTCCGATATCCACACCATCGGCAGAGAAATCAGTTCGAATAACCGTCACTTCATCGTCGACGAGAGCTCCTGCAAGAACACTTTGCCAAACAGCACCTGCCATATCAATAGCTAGGGCTGGAATACTGGGTGACATCACAAGGTTCGTTAAGGCGCTGAGAGCGTTAAGATAAGAAGTAATCATAATATTCCCGATTTCTTCCAGCGCGGAGCGGCCTAACTCATCGAAAATTTCCTCGTCTGTACCTTTTCGCTGAGTCAGCATCTCTACCATTGTGTGGGCACTCTCTATGGGAAGAATAAAAGCCATGTGGCCCGTAACGTCACCGGATATCTGCATAAAGATGCCCGCCACGACCTCATCAAGGCCACCAATGTAAGCGGCGGCTTCTTCGAAAGGAAGAATGCGGGCATCAGGAACTACAAGGCGAAAGAGTTTGCCCTGCAGCATTTCTGACAGCGCAGTAGTTGCGTGCCCTATACCTATATTTCCTAATTCCCGAAGGAAGTCCAGTCTGTCCATTCAGCCTCCTCCTACGGAGCAGCCTTCCGCAGCGCCTCAATTACTCGATCGGCATCAAAGGGCTTTACTAAGAAGTCTTTCGCTCCAGCGTTAAGAGCTTCAATTACCATTGGTTTTTGGCCCATGGCGCTGCAGACAATGATTCTGGCGTCAGGATCGTGGCGCATTATTTCCTTAATTGCGGTAATGCCATCCATCTTGGGCATGGTAATATCCATGGTTACTAGGTCTGGGCGGAGCTCTAAATACTTGGCTACAGCCTCTTCACCGTCGGCTGCTTCGCCTACAACGATGTATCCATTCTTTTGGATCACATTCTTTAGAGTCATGCGCATAAAGGCTGTATCATCTGTAATGAGTACGGTCTTTGGCATGCCACATCATCTCCTATCTTAGTAAGGTGCTGTTGTCTAATATTAGGGCTACCTGGCCGTTTCCTAAGACTGCGGCGCCGGCAATTCCTTTTACTTCACCTATCAAGTCGCCTAGGCTCTTGATCACTATCTCTTGTTGACCGATTAAATCTTCTACAATAAAGGCGGCCTTCTGACCCCTGGTCTCCATCACAATAACGGACAAACTTTCATCTTCTTCAGGCTGCAGCGGTGTAAAGCCAAGACAGCCAGCTAAATCGTACAGCGGCAGTATTTCATCACGCAGCACAATCACATCATGCTGCTGTACAGTCTTGATTTGATCCCTTGTAATCTGGAGGTTCTCCCGCACCGCTTGAATGGGGATTGCGTAGGTGGCACCATCTGCCATAACCAAGAGCGCTTTAATGATTGCCAGGGTCAGCGGCAGCTTGATTACTGTGCGGAGGTATTTCTCCGGTTCAGTCTCTATTTCAATTGTTCCGCTCATGGACTCTATTACAGACTTAACTGCGTCCATACCTACCCCCCGGCCAGATATGTCAGTGACGGTACTGGCGGTGCTGAATCCCGGTTGGAATAGGAGGTCTATCGCTGTATCCTGTGTTATCTCACCAACGTCTTCCGCAAGGAGTCCCCGCTCGATTGCCTTGGCTCGGATCTTATCTACATCCAAACCGCCGCCATCGTCTTCTACAGCAATGACAATGTGGCTTCCTTCATGACGTGCACCCACGCGGACCGTTCCTACTGTGGGCTTTCCTCTGGCGGCGCGCACCTCTCTAGGCTCGATGCCGTGGTCAATTGCGTTGCGGATCAGGTGCACCAGAGGGTCACCGATCTGATTGACAAGAGAACGGTCAAGCTCCGTATCTTCTCCATAGATTTCAAGATTAATTTCCTTCTGACTGGCCCGCGCCAGATCCCGAACCATACGGGGGAAGCGATCAAATACCTGTTTGATGGGAACCATTCTCAGACTCATAGCAGCATGCTGCAGTTCCGTTGTGACGCGATCAAGCTGATCGGCAGCACTCTTCTGTTCCGCATCAACCACATCGCGCATGATTTCAATTACCTGTGTACGGCTGATTACCAGCTCGCCCACTAAGTTAATCAGCTTATCCAAACGTTCTGTCTCAATGCGGACGTATTTGTCACCGCTGCGCTGCTGGAATTGGGTGGGCTTCACCAATGGGGATCCAGCGTTGGCAGGAAATTCTGCTTGTGGTTCTTCTTGGGCCGCAGCGGCTTCTACCGGAAGATTAGACTGCTGTTCTTGGTTGACTACGTGCACCTTAGCAGCATCGATCTCAGAGATTCCTTCAATGACTTGCTGGACTGTTTGTGCGCTTTCTTTGGTCAAAAGGAGAAGCGCAAAGTCTAGATCAAAGCGTTCCTCTTCTAGATCGTGAGCTGGAGGATCGCTCTTGATAATCGTTCCGATATTTTCCAGCGCTTGGAAAACCGTAAATACACGCACAGATTTGAGCAGAGTATTAGGCCGGAGCGAGACTTCAGCAACATAGGCGTTGAGTCCCTGTTCCCTTCCCTGTTTTATGGTCTCGCGGTCAAACTCATTGAGTTTAAAGCCCACGTCAACTTCGCCAGCGCTTCGAGAAGATGTCTGCGATGGCGTAAGGCTGGTCAAAGAGCGCAGGCGCTCAGTGATCTGCTCATGATAAGCAATGGGCGAACCATCGATAGTCGCTTCTAGGAGCAGTTCGAGGGTATCCACAGCTTGGAAGAGCACGTCTACTACGTCTTGCGTTGCTTTGAGGGAACCTGTGCGGAGGAGATCAAAAATGCTCTCCATTTCATGGGTGAAATCCGCAAGTTCGTGAAATCCCATTGTGCCAGCCATACCTTTCAAGCTGTGGGCAGCGCGAAACATCTCATCTAGAATATCGCTGTTCTCTGGATCATTTTCCAACCGTAATAGATCATCATTGAGCGATTGGAGGTAATCTCGAGCTTCAGCTGCGAAAATCTCTTTGAATTCACTAGTATCCAATAGCCCACCTCTTCTCTTGACCTAACGTACACTACCGATTCTGTCTTGGGGCGAGGCAATCTCTGTCACCCTGATTCCGAATTGCTCGCCTACAACGACTACTTCTCCCCTGGCGATCAGAGTATCATTTGCGTAAATCTCAATGGGTTCACCGTGAAAAGAATCTAATTCCACAATGTTACCAGGCCCAAGCCGCAGAATATTCTCGATGGTCATATTTGTCCGGCCAAGTACAGCACGAACCTTGACAGGGATGTCTTTGATCAGATCAATCTTGACATTTCCTAGGTGTTCTGTCTGCGAAACCTGTGTCCCTGCAGGCTGGGCTGGCATTGCGGGTGACGGAGCCACGCTGAGATCATCCCATGTGACCTTTTCAGCTGTTTCCGATTCAGCCTCTACGATAGGCATTTCTGCAGCGGCTGAGGTTACTGCAGGTTCTTCGTCCTCGCTGGGCATGATTTTGGCTACCATACCCTTGGCAAATTCCACATCGATTATCTGCAGCATGGTGCTGTCGACAAGATCGTCTATCTCAATCCTAAACGCGACTGTGACGACAGGGGTGTTTTCAGAAATATCGTCAGTTAGAGGTTCGTGGGCCAAATCCCGCTGCTCAGCTGTGGGTGGAGAAATATCAATCGTCTCTTGGAAGAGCTCAGACATCGCGGTTGCTGCCGAACCCATCATCATGTTCATTGCTTCGGAAACAGCGCTCAGATAAATCTCATCAAGCTCAGCTGGGGGATTCGTCCCATCTTCGCCCATCATCAAGTTGCCGATGATTAGGGCATCTTTTTCTTTGATAACGAGAATGTTTTCACCCTGCAGCCCAGAGAGGTACTGGACGTTGACGAGCAGACAGGGTACCGGATATGATTGTCTAACCGAGGCTACGTCACTAAGGGTAACCTCCGGGACCGTGATGCGCACTTTCCTGTTGACTAACGTACTAAGTGCGGTTGCTGCCGAACCCATGGATATATTGCCTATTTCAGCGAGTGTGTCCCTTTCCATATCTGTAAGCTCTAGGTTCATTCTTGTTCGCCTCCTCGGCTTTGGCATACCGCAGTAATAACGATGCCGATTTTCGAGCCAATCCGGCCTGGCGTCGCTTTGAACTTCGTCAGTGTTCCGATTTTGACATCGATCGTCTCATTTGTGCTGCGATCCAGTGTGATAACGTCACCGACATCAAGATCGAGGAGGTCTTGAACAGTGACTATGGCTGAACCTAGTTCTACCTCTACGGGCAGAACGGCTGAACGCACTTTCGCTTTGAGACGCTCTATTTGTGCAGGATCGGGACGTCTGAGAGATTCAAACATCCTTGCCTGACTCAGATTGCCAATAATCGGCTCGAGAGTTCGAAACGGCAGGCAAATTGTCATCATATCGTGCAGTTCGTTCAATCTGAAATTTATCGTCACCAACGCGACAACATCGCGGATAGATGCAATCTGAAGGAACTGCGGGTTGCTTTCAATGTCTGTCAGTTCGAATTCAAGAGGCTTGACCTCATGCCAAGCATCCTTGAGCAGGTTGTTAAGCGAGTACAGTACCTGTTTGCGGAACACTGCTACTTCAATGTCTGTTAGACTCCTGGTGCGTTCCGGCACCCGTCCAGGTCCGCCGCACAACCGGTCGTGGAGTACAAAGGCTATTTCAGGTGTAAACTGTACTACAATTGAACCCTGGAGAGGTGAGACGTCAAATACCGTCAGAACTGAAGGATTGGGCAGTGAGCGGACGTAGTCACCGAATGTAAGCTGCGTGATAGAACTGACGCTCAGCTCCAACCGACTGCGCAGTTTGGCCGACATCAGGCCAGCAAAAGTCCGGCAGAACTGTTCATGGATCCGCTGCAGGCCTCGAATATGCTCCTTGGAGAACTTGTTCGGACGACTAAAGTCATAGGTATCTACCGTTCGGTCCTCTACAACAAGTTCAGCTTCGTTAGTTTCTTGGGGCGCGGTAGCTGCTTGAATTAGTAGGTCGATTTCTTCTTGAGATAGAATATCATGCATGCCGCTCACCTCTCGTTTCTCATTCTCTGTCTATTATCGGCACCGCAAGTACGAAGCTTGATACCTATTGTACTGCTTCGGCGTCGGCGTTAATTGACTGGAGCTCGATTTTTTCTTCTGAAGTAAGGATCTTGTCCACTTCTAGAATAATAATCAGCCGATCTTCGTGTTTGCCAACTCCAGCCAGATAGTCTGATTTTAAACCCGCAATCATGCTTGGGGGTGGATCAATCTGGGATTCGGGCAGACGCAGTGTTTCTGTGACCGCATCTACGATAAAGCCCACCTGGTTTTCGTTTACTTCCAAGATGATAATCCGGGTATCTTGTGTGTTTTCCTGTGCTTCTACACCGAAGCGCTTGCGCAGGGAGATCACAGGAATGACAACGCCACGAAGGTTTGTCACCCCTTCAATGTAGTCACTGACATGGGGTAAGCGTGTAATATGCCGTGGTTTTATAATTTCGCGCACCTTCGTGATTTCGACGCCAAATTCCTCATTGTTCAGCTGGAATACAACCAGTTGCCTTTCGGCCATGAATATCGCCTCCAATGTCATGGCAAGAAATAACATGCTGTCACTTGTCTTATTTCGCCTTACCCCACTGTTCTCCTGCCTGAAAAAGGCGCACAAAAAGACCCCAGAATACTCTGGAGTCTCACGGATAGCTCGTTTTCTGTGATTAGTCGCGTGGCTTGGCCGCGATCGCCATAAGGCTGCCAAAGACCACTGCCGCGGCAAGACCTAGACCTGTTATTTCGAAGGCTCCGGTAAACAGTCCTTCCCATCCCAAGCGCTTTATTTCGGAAAGCATCCCTCGCGTTATAGAGCTGCCGAATCCGCTGACTGGAACCAGAGCCCCAGCTCCCGCGAACTGAAGAAAGGGTTCATATATTCCTAGTCCCGCTGAGATTGCGCCCAGAACTGTTAATCCTACCAGCACATGCACCGGAGCTAGGTTTGTATACTCTAGGACCAGCTGGGCAGCAGCACAGATCAGTCCTCCTACGACAAAGGCAATCAGATACTGCATGATATCACCTCGTATTCGCGCCTAAGCTTCTATTGCCACTGCATGAGCAATGGTAGGAATTGATTCGCCCTGCTGTACGGTCAGCTGATTTAGAAGGGCACCTGTACCAACCAAGAGGAATCTTTGGATTTTACCTTCCCTTAGAAGCGAAAGGGCATAGCCGAGAGTCATCACTGCGGAGCATGCAGCTCCACTTGCCCCCGCTCCATATTTCGGGTCTTCGCCGTAAATAAGGACTCCCCCATCCTGCAGGTTGCTGCCCACTGCGATTCCCTTTTTTTCAGCTACAATCTTCAGCATCTTAAACCCTTGACGCCCTAAATCACCGGTGAGGATCAAATCGTAATAGTCGGGCGAACGTTCTAAGTCCTTCAAGTGCTGCTCAAGAGTATCAAAGGCAGCAGGTGCCATGGCGCTGCCCATGTCATTGGGATCCTTGAGTCCCATGTCCGTCACTTTACCAAACGTGACATGGGTGATCTTCGGGCCTTCTCCTTCGAGCGACAACACGCAAGCCCCAGCGCCTGTTACTGTGTGCTGATTGGTCGGCCGATGCTGGATGTTGAGCTCTACCGGATAACGATACTGGCGTTCTGCTGTCTGGTAGTGGCTCGAAGTTGCAACCAAAACCTTATCGGCAAACCCTCCCTGGAGGAGAATACTGCCTAATCCTAACCCCTGTGCAAAAGTACCGCAGGCACTAAAGATACCCAAGAAGGGAATAGCCAGGCTGCGAGCACTAAAAACTGCCGAAATCACCTGGTTTAGAAGATCTCCGCTGACGTAGTAGTTAATATCTTGGGGAACAAGGCCATACTTGCTGAGGGCTTGCTCGACGGCCTTTTCTAAGATCTGCCGTTCGGCCTTTTCTGCTGTGGGTTGTTCCAGAAGATCATCATCAAGAATTTCATCGAAGTAGTCGCTGTACGGTCCCTGTCCTTCATTTCTGCCTACAATGGTGTGGGCCGAGACCAGTTTGGGTAACCTCTCGAAAAAGATGGTTTGGCTTCCCACCCGGTTGGCTGCCAAGCTGCTCCCCCCTTAGAAATATCCTAGTACTACTGACTTGATAAGTGCAACCAGAAAACCGGACAAGATGCCGTAGACCAGGACCGGTCCTGCAATTACAAACATCTTGGCACCCATGCCAAGGATGAACCCTTCACGGCGGAACTCCATCGCTGCAGCGGTAACAGTATTAGAAAACCCAGTAATGGGAACGGCGGCTCCGGCACCACCGATTTCGGCAATTTCATCGTAGATGCCCAGTCCTGTTAGTATTGCGCCTAGGAGAATCATTATGGCTAAGGTAATGGCGGAGGCCTCATCGGTTGTTCGCTCGACACCGCTGACGAATTCAAGTACGATTTGGCCGATTAGGGAAAAGCCGCCACCCACCAGAAATGCTAGCAGGACATTTTTCCATACTTTTCTTGGCGGCTGGTTTTCTTTCACCAGCTGTTGGTATTCTTGTGGTTTCATTAAGTGCTGCCTCCCAGTTTAAGCTGTCTTTAGTATAGGTTTGCGGGAGCCAGTTTATGCCCAGACAAAAAG
>CALKAR010000227.1 GCA_937988745.1 uncultured Peptococcaceae bacterium | reverse complement strand
AAATCCGGGATACTTCATGAACAAAATCGATGGCAGCTACCGGCTGCTGTTTAGCAATCCACACTTGGTGCGCGACCTGATCCGAGGCTTTGTTGACGAACCCTCCCTGGCTTCAATGGATTGGAGTAAGTTAGTGCCATTGCTGTCGGACTACGTCAGCGACTCCTTACGCCAGCGTCAAGGCGATGGTGTCTGGTATTTACCTCGCCAAGACGGCAAGTCCATTTACTTTCTGCTGATGCTGGAACATCAGTCGACCAACGACAGGATAATGGCGCTGCGTTTGGCTACATACAGTGCATTGCTTTATGAAACCTTGATGGCGAGCAAATTGGTCTCAAGAAAGGCACACCTGCCCCGTATACTTCCAGTCGTACTGTATAGCGGCATAAAACGCTGGACAGCACCTCGTTCAATGAACGATTTGCTGGAATCGTCCCCCCGCGCTCTGCGGCCTTATGCGTTGCAGCTTCGTTATCTGCTCATTGATGAAAGCGAGCTTGTACGACGCGACGCACTGCCCGCCAACAATTTCGCCTCCCTGCTGTTTCGGCTGGAACACAACCAGGGGATTGATGATGTACAGAACTTGGTGCACACTGTTTGGGATAGGACTATCGGACCGGAGTTCACTGAGCTGCGGATTGCTTTCACTACTTGGATCAAGTACGTACTACTGCCCCGCGCCTTGCCCGACGTAGCTCTGCCCGCGGTTGACGACCTTTTGGAGATCAAAGCCATGATGACCGAACACTCACGAGCCTGGACGCATCAATGGAAGGCGGAAGGGTTGAAAGAAGGATTGGAAGAAGGGTTGAAACAGGGCCTGGAAAAAGGCCATCAGGAAGGCGCAAGCGCTATTTTGGAGAAACAGCTACAGCGCAAATTCGGCAGCCTGCCGGGGACAATTCAGCAGCGAATCAAAAACGCCACAACAGAGCAATTGGAAACTTGGTCGCTGAACGTACTGGCCCTTAACTAAATCTATGATAATTCTATCACATTAATTCTAAGCGTTTTTCTTGAAAAAAAAGATGGGGTAAGTTGTTTGAGTGGCCAGTCTCGTACATCCAAGTTTTCTGTCGCTTCGAGCAAACGCTCGAGCATGAATGGAACCATAAAAGACCAAGTAACTTTATGCTCCGTTATGGCCCGAACAGCCGACTGCGCGTCAAACGCGTCTAGGATGACCACTTCCCCACCCATGAAGAGCTGAGTTAACACAAAGGTGAGAGGAGCAGTATGGTGGAACGGCCCACAATGCAAATACACGCCGTTTGAATCAATGCCAAACTCAAGGGCCCAGTAATGAAAGGCCAAAGCCCGATTTCTTTGCGTAACCATGGCGCCCTTTGGCGTGCCCGTAGTCCCGGATGTATAACCAAGGTAGAACAAGTCATCTTCCTTGGCATGCACCGGAAAGTCCTCTGCCAGCCGCGGGTTATTGCTATCTTGTTGCCCTAATGTATCTGTAGGCCCACTCACTTTAATTGCCAATGTTTTATCTCGGCTGTCAACCACTTTTTAATCTGCTTTTCCCACTCGTGATACATACCAGCTACGATACTTAATCTTACCTGACCTCCCAATTCATATAATGCTTGGAGTTGCTCGAAGGCTTCTTCATAAAATTCAGAGCCGTCGTGATAATCTGGATTAAAACGATACTGATTTTCAAGGAGCCACTCATCCATTACTTGACGCTGCTTTTCTTGATTCTCTAGCTCATCAAACTGCTTTAAAAGTAACTTTTTTGCTTGTTCTATATAAAAAATATGGGCATTAATAATGGAGCGCCGCATAAATTCTGGCATATAGAAAAGAGCATATCTTGGTTTTTTTGTCATCACTCAAACTCAATCAATTACGCAGTCATCTTGGTGTACATATCAAATAGTTTTTCTAGGCGTTCGGTGTCGTTGCGGAAGCGGCGGCCGATGTAGATGCGTTCGATGATTTCATCATTTTCCTCATGGGCGCGACGAAGGTTGTCAGGCATTTTTTCTGGATCGTATAAATCAGCGATGGTGGCGGGGAAATGAGCTTCACGGGCGAGCAGAATATTTTCTGCACTGCGAGTTAGATCATCTTTGTTTTTTTGCGTAAGCTGTGGAATGGGAAAGGTATTCCAACCTAAAGTGTTAGAGTAAGAAAAACGCATTTCTAAACGTACGCAAACGGTGCCAATCCAAACCCAATGCAAGCGTGAAGCGATGATGGCCATGTTCCAGAGCGGGGCATCATAAAGGGCAAAGTTTCGATCCCCAATGATAGTACCTTCTTTTGCCAAGCCAACCGGCAAGAAATCCCTATTTTCAGAGCTTACTCTGGGAACAATAATTGCATTGTTGCTTTCTTGGTGCCTTATTTCGGAAAATTTATAAGGCACTGCTGCATC
>CALKAR010000226.1 GCA_937988745.1 uncultured Peptococcaceae bacterium | reverse complement strand
CTAAACCAACTGATTTAGGTGAGTACACCCAGGTGCTCGCCGAGATAAAGGAGTCGTTTTAATGGCCGTTCAAAAGACCAATTCAATGAAGCGTCAGCCTAAATCCGCCGCGCGAGAGTCAGCGGATATTGGCAAAGCCTTTGCCTCACGCAATCAAAGCGATCACACTGTCAAGCTCACCGTGGAGCTTGATTCACGTCTTCACCGTGAGCTCAAAGCTGCCGCAGCTTTGCAGTCTGTGACCATGCGAGAGATTATTCATGATGCCGTAGAAGCAGAGCTAAAAAAGTATAAAAACTAGCTGCCGTATTTACGGGTGCTGTATTTACAGCTATGCAGGTTCCCTGTTCATCGGCGTTATTTCACCCGCCGCGAGCATCGTTTACTGAATTAACTCAGAGGCCAACGCTTCATAATCCGGCATATCATCGGGAATACGGCAGCGCTGAGCATCCTCGCTATAACCTATGGCAGCGCTCGCTTCGCGGGTCGCTTTAACGCCTACCTTGTTCAACATTTCTTGATACATAGGTTCATCCGCTCTCGGGCCACAGCCAAACATGATGGTCGGCGCATTGATAGCCAAAAGGGTTCGACGTGTTGGTTCAACAGACATCGACGAGCCATCAAAGGGTACTGCGACACAGTCGACGATGCTATCTAGCTCTCGCAGCTTCTGCTCCTGGCGCGCATTGGTGTCGACGATGACGACTGCATCATCGCCAAGAGATTCCTCAAGCTGTTGAATATTGGCGCGAAGCTCGTCGCCAAGCTCAGCTATCTGATGAGCTTGTAGCATCGCATCAATCGGAAACTCGTGAACCTCAATGGGGCTGACATTGCCGTTTTGATGTGCAAGCTTGAGCCAGTGTGCTGCCCCTCCGTCCCATGATGTGTCTGCGATAGCGACGTTTTTGCCCATCCGGCTATACGCTTCTGCCAATAGCGCGGCATTGGTGCTGCGCATGAGGCCGCCTTTAAGGTTTGCCACTGAGATAATCATGTCTGCCTTCCCGTGCGTTGTGGATTCTTCCAAAATGATACTTATAGTCTGTCGACTCTAAGGGTTCACCGCTCGATTCTGGATAGGTGGTTGAAGATCAGCGCCTATTGCAGGAAGTAGGCAACCGAGTCCGGTCTGCTCGCAAGAAAAAGGGGTTGTCGCAAGAAAACCTTGCCCACCTTTCAGGACTCCATCGGACATATGTCAGTTCCATTGAGCGCGGGGAGCGGAATCTCTCGGTGCTTAATTTGCTCACCCTGGCAACAGTTCTAGACGTAGACGCTGCCACAATCGTCGCTAGTCTCAAGCGAGCGCCAAAGAATAACGTCTAGACCATCGCCAGCCCGCTAGTTGCAATACCCAATTTTTATGACTTCTATCGCGCCACCAGAAGCCAGAACTGTATAACTGTAGAACTGTATCCCGTAAATACAGTTCTACAGTTTACCTGGTAGTGGCATGTTTTATACCGTGCTACTAGCTGGTTTAGAGTTCCATCCCATCAGATGAATCATCACCAAGCCCAAAAACAGGAGAGCTACTCATGTCATAGCTATCGTCATATCCGAGGTAGCTATCAGCTGATGAGGAAAAGGAATCTGGTTGATCTTCAGCAAATGGACTCGTCCCGTTTTCTGTCAAAAACAGCATGGAGTCCAAGAAGCCCATTCTGTCTTCCAGCTCGCCATCGCGCTCGCGCAGTCTCTCCACGGTGTCCTTCTGTACCTCGAGTTCGGCTGCAAGTGCGTCATGCTGCTGGCTTATTTCTTCATACACCTGCTGCGCTTGCTCGAGTTCCTGGGTAAGCTCATCCACCTTCGCCTGATCAGATGCTCCGTGGAGAAGTTTCTTAAACAAGCCGCGCGATTGCTGTGTCGACTGCGCCCGCGAAAGGCTGCGCTCCGCATTGTTATACATACTTCGTGCATCCCACACGCGAGATTCTAAGTCTCGGTCTTGCTCTTTTAGCATGGCGAGCTTGGACTTTTCTTGCTCTAGCTGCGGCGCTATTTCTTCTCGTTGTTGTTGAGCTTGCGCGCGCTCGTCCAAAAGCTGTACATGACGGCGCGCAACGCGCTCGTCGCTTGTCCCACCTTTAATATCATCGCGCTTATCAAGGACAAGCTCTGGCGACATATCAAAGTGCGCGTGGAAACGATTGCTTCTCCGTTGTTCAAAACCTTTCATATACGCAGCAATCGCAGTTCCTCTAAACGGATCTTTTACGGCACCCGTCAACAAGCGATTCAACGCCCAATCTCGACGTGCCTGGCCATACAACGTATGCGGGGTAACATCTCCACGGTCACGCTGTGCTGCATTAGCCAGCAGGTCACGGGCATATCCTTTGGATTCCCGCCGGTATTTAAGCCGCGTCTTGCCATGGCCAGTATCAGAATCTCCAGGCTGTTCTTCGGTGATATACAGGAAGTTTCCGTCACGCCCTCGCGTCATCGGAACATACACACTGGCTTTATCTAACTGGCCAACGCCAGAGACCACACGGGCAATATCTACAGTGGCGCCTTGTGCTGAATGACCAGTCGAGGCATAGCCTAATTGCGCGCTATCTCGTAGATAGTCGCTACTTAACGTCACAGTGGCGGAAGTATCATCAAGGCGACGTACCTGCGCAGCCCCATCAGCAGTAAAAGATTCCACCATCCAGCGCTGACCATTACGCACTACGTCTCCGGCACTGGTCACCAGCTCGTAGTCATTGCTGCGGGTCAAAATCGTATCGCCGATATACGCTTCCAGCCCATCTGATAGGCGAATACGCGACTGTTGAAGGTCTAGTTCGCCACGGTCGGCACGTGTTTTCTGCGCCGCGGCATTAAGCGCACCCACTTGTTCACGGGTAGAGGCAATAAGCAGTGACTGTTTCCCATGTTCAGTATCTTTCGCCCAGCCTGCCAAAGCATCATCGAGCATCGCGGTCACAGAGCCCGCGTGAACACGATTATTATCCGCATACCATTGCGCAGCACGCTCAATAAGTCCTTTATCTCCGCTGCGCAGCCAGGTAGAAGCCTCGCGTTCTTTCTCGCTACGCTGACGGAATACCTCGGTTAGTTCAACAGCATCAGGTAGTTCTTCAGACAACGTCGCGAGCAGACCAGAACGAGCTTTCACCGCCGAGTACTGCCGAGGGTCGCCAACTAAGACAGTGCGAGCACCTGCTGCTTTCACCGTACTCAGAATCTCGACGAGTTCAGGACTAGCCACCATGCCGGCTTCGTCAACAACAACGACAGTATTTCTATCCCAGCCCAACGCCCTGGCGCGTTGTCTAGGCGTTGACGCATTCCCCACCCGCAATGCGCGAGCAATAGTCATCGATTCATCCGCGACAGCTTCACCGACCATGACATCGGCAGCTTTACCCGTTGGTGCAAGACCAACAACTGTTTTTCCTGCATGCTCCCATGCACTGCGGGCAGCTTTAAGCGATGAGGTTTTACCAGCGCCCGCTGGAGCGACAATAACGCTGGCTCGATATGGCGACTTCACGACCTGGCGCATTGCTGATGCTTGATTTTCAGACAGTGCACCAGGGACAGGTTTAATACTTTCCGCGCTAACTCCAGCGTCAACAACATCAGTTGCCAGTCGAACTGCTTGTTCAACTTCATCGATAACTGCAGTCGTTGTAAACCTCTGTGCGCCCTCGCGTTGAGTGTTATCAACCGCTGGATCTTTATCCGGAGTCACCGATAAAGAATCATCAGAAGCTAGTGCCGCATCTGTTAAAGATTCAATAGTACGCAGCATCAAGTGAGGCTCGACTGCTCCTACAGGCAGAAGTTCTGCGACTTTTTCCGCGACATCGGCACGCGTAAACGTGGAACGTTCGGCAATAACTTCAGCCAAAATGTCAGCCGAATCAGGAAGAGATTCGATGCCATAACGGTAGATCTGCGCACCATCATTACCCGGATTCTTATCCAAAGAAGCGATAAACCCGCGCACTGTTTCGCTATGCTCACGCTGCGCCCACTGCGTCTCTAATTCGTCCAAACTAACGTCTAGATCTTTTGTTTGGCGCGTAATTTTCTGCGCGATGCGTTGATAGTTACTGCGTGTTTCTAGTCCATTATTTTCTTGCCACTGGTCAATTTCTCGTGCCCGAGTAGAGAAATCTGCCAACACTTTTCGATCATCAAGGCCAGAAATTTCCGCGCAACCGTTAACAATTTCGCCCCATTCAAGGCCAAGTTTTCTGCTTAAAATCTCGCGCAAGGTTGCTTGGTACACCATGCCGGCAGCGCGTGCTTCGTGATAGATTCCCTTCGAATCCAGCGTGCGAATCTTGCCGTCTTGGCACAGTTGTTTATTCGCCAACAACACGTGAGAATGCACATGAGGATCACCCGCACGTGATGTCCGATGCTCATATTTCACGCCAGAAATACCGCGAAGTTTTTCAATCATCAACCGCTTTTCAGATACCGTCGGGTCTTGCCGACGGGTATACCCAGCGTGCTCACTGACATAGTCCAACGCCTCGGACACAGCCTCCTGGTGGGCGTGATCAATGAGCGTTCGCAGCTCCGGATCATCTCCTAATCCCCATAGCAACGACACTGATTTTGGCGCGCAAAAAGTCAGATCGAAACCAGGAACACCATCTGCTCCTGGTGCCCGACCGAGCTTTGCCCCACTCGGAGCAACGGCGTTATCGAACCAATCATGAACCGTTTTACCGTCGACAGTCTCGCCGTTTTCAACGCCTAAATGCGTTGAAACAAACGTCGAATTTGTCGCATGCGCCGCCTTAATCCATACCTCGGCAGGCTTCGTTCCGTCCTCAGAATAGTAGGAATCAGGCCCCTGTTTTTCCTCCACAGTGGACTGATAATAGGCAACGGAATGCGCGTTCATTCTCGCGATAGTTAACACGCCGTTGCCCTCCTTCGTCTCACCTAACCGCCACTCTGAGCGCAGCAAAGCACTTTAGTGCCAATGTACCAGAGAGATTTCTTCGGCAACTGACTTTTCGTCTTGGAGGGCACCAGAAAGTGTGAAAAGCGTTGGCAGGGGCGCCGCCGGGAACCGGCGGTCGGGGTCGTCTTCGGTAGCCACACAGAAGAAACATGGGTGTGGCTCGGTAATGAACTTTTCGA
>CALKAR010000225.1 GCA_937988745.1 uncultured Peptococcaceae bacterium | reverse complement strand
GGGTACGTTGGTCGTGACGTAGAATCGGCTGTGCGAGAGCTGGTTGATGCAGCAATCCGCATGGTTAAAGAAGAGAAAATGGAGGAAGTTGCCGAACAAGCAGAGAAGTTGACTGAGGAGCGCCTCCTCGATCTCTTTGTACCACCAGCCAAACGGCGTGCTGCCGTGAATCCTCTCAGTATGTTTTGGGGAATTTCTGAACCTGAAACATCGCAGCCAGAATCAACGCTCGACGAAGACAGACGCAGGGAAGAGAGGGAGCGTTACCGAAAATTGCTGCGCATGGGCGAGCTTGAAAACCATGTGGTAGAGCTTGAGGTTGAAGAACAGCGGATGCCGTTCTTAGAACTGCTTCCTGGAACAGGAATGGAAGACCTGGGAGCCAGCTTAAATGAAGCTCTGGGTGGGCTTCTGCCAAAGAAGCGGACACGACGCAAAATGACCGTTTCTGAAGCACGTGAGATTATCCATCAGGAAGAATCCAATAAGCTCTTGGACATGGATGCTATAACCCGTGAAGCTATCAGGCGAGCTGAAGAAACAGGCATCATATTCATTGATGAAATAGACAAAATCGCTGGACATTCTGGGGGAGCAGGCCCAGATATCTCACGCGAGGGCGTGCAGCGTGATATTCTCCCGATTGTAGAGGGATCGACTGTGATCACTAAGGCGGGACCGGTTCGTACTGATCACATACTGTTTATAGCCGCAGGAGCATTCCACATATCAAAGCCCAGTGACCTGATTCCGGAACTCCAAGGACGATTCCCGATTAGAGTGAATCTAGAGAATCTGCGTCCCTCCGATTTTGCTCGGATATTGACCGAACCTCAGAATTCACTGACAAAGCAGTATAAGGCCCTTTTGGCTACAGAAGGTATCGAATTGGAGTTTACCGACGACGGTATCATGGCAATTGCTCAAACCGCTGCAGAGGTGAACAGCACTACGGAGAATATCGGTGCTAGACGTCTTCACACTATTCTGGAAAAGCTGCTCGAAGATGTCAGTTTCGAAGCTGATGGCAGCCCGCGCCGTGTTGCAATTGATGAGGCGTACGTCAGATCAAAACTTGAGAGCATCGCAAAGGATGATGATCTGTCGCGGTTTATTCTGTAGGCGAAACGAAGGGAGTCGATCAACGTGGAATGGCAGGATGTGTTAACACGGACACGGCGGTTTAACGATGCGGTGACGCAGTACACTGGTCTTGATCCCGACTTCTCTGGTATTCTGGAAGAACTTTCTAGGGAGTTAGGTAACGCTTGTGCCGCTCTAATTCGCAACAGTGGTGAACTCACAGCCATCGCACCGGTTCCTGGCAGTGAGTTTATCGAGAGCCTGCCCCAAGTAGTCCTCGAAGATTTAGTAGAAAACACGGATGTGCACGTAGTTTCTAATGCTACTCAGATAGGCCTTGCTTATGACCATGTCCTGCTCTGTCCAGTTATAGGGGGCGGTGAACGTCTCGGTATGCTCCTGGTTAATCAGGAATCTACTTTTTCCGGACTAGAGCAGTTCCTGTGTGAATATGCAGCCGTGCTTTTGGGCGTTCTCATGTTGAAGTTTAGAGAAGATCGGTTAGAAAGCCTAGTAAGGCAGCGTACCGCCTGTCAGATAGCACTCAGCTCTCTGTCGTATTCTGAACAGAAAGCTATGCGACACGTTTTAGATAACCTGAATGACTTTGAAGGCATGATTGTCACAAGCAAGGTGGCAGAAGAAGTCGGCATTACGAGAAGCGTATTAGTCAACGGACTGCGCAAATTAGAGAGCGCCGGGTTAATCGAAAGCCGATCGCTGGGAATGAAAGGTACTTATGTGAGAATCCTAAACGATCTTCTTCCTGAAGAACTCGACAAACTCCTTGGCCTTAAATAGACCCATCGAGCGAAGTGCATCGCTCGATGGTTTTTTTGCCTATTAAATACCCTGGAAAAAAGGGAATTCATTCCCTCTTAGAGAAATAAGACTGTAAGATTCGCGGCTAGCGCTCAAAAGGGAGGTGTACTGGGTGTTTAAGGTAGTTGAACAGCTGCAGCAAGGCCTGGGGGCTGCATCGGAGCGGCATTCTGTTCTCAGCAACAATTTGGCTAACGCCAATACTCCAGGTTTCAAACGTTCTGATGTGGTTATAACCAACACCTTTGATTCAGAGTTTCGGTCACGGCTGCAGCGCTCTGGGATAGCAAGAACCCATCCAAAGCATCTACCTTCACGACGAAGGTCCGAGGTTGGTTGGCAAGTCGTACAAGACTACAGTACGACCATGCGCAACGATGGCAATAATGTGGATCCGGATCGTGAAATGGCTTTAGTGGCCGAAAATCAGCTCTACTATCAATCTTTAATTGAAGCGGTCAGCCGCAAACTGCGGTCCATACGAAGCGCCATTACTGAAGGGAGAGGGTAGTTATGTCCACTTTTAGAGCGTTTCGCATCAGCGCTTCGGGGTTGACGGCAGAGCGCCTCAGAATGGATATAATTGCTAACAATTTGGCTAACGCTGAGACAACACGCACACCAGAAGGGGGTCCTTATCGTCGCCAGATGCCTGTCTTCGCACCTATTTTGGAACAGGCTATGCGACCAAGCTTTTCTCGCACAGGACAAGTTGGCCAGGGGGTAAGGGTTGTGGGTATTGTCAGCGATTCTTCTGAACCACGTTTGGTGTATGATCCACAACATCCTGATGCAGACGCCGATGGTTATGTGGCCATGCCGAATGTGAATGTGGTTCAAGAAATGGTCGATTTAATATCAGCGACTAGGGCATATGAAGCCAACATAACCGCGCTCAACGCGGCAAAGACAATGGCCCAAAGAGCTTTAGAAATCGGGCGTTAAACAGTAGGGAGGATTGAAAATGCGTATTGACGGTGCTTTACCCCTGGCCGGGCCACCAGTCAAGGAAACCACTGCTAAATCCAGCGAAACAGGATTTAAAGAGGTCCTGCGCAGCGCATTGGACAGGGTCAACGATCTGCAGATTCAGTCGGATATAGCTTATCAACAGCTAATAGCCGGCGAAATTGAGTTCCATGATGCGATGATCATCGCAGAACAAGCCAGTCTTGCCCTGCAGCTTACTATGGCCATTCGCAGCAAAGTCATTGAAGCATATCAAGAAATCATGCGCATGCAGGTTTAGCTAGGTGGTGGACGATGAAGAATATTCTTACATCTATCCAAGACACCTGGGGCAAGTTATCCAAGCCGATGCAGATCGGGGCAGGAGTGCTTGTTCTTGGTGTTTTTGCCTTATTGGTACTAATTGCACTTTTTTCCAATGTTGATTACGATGTTTTGTTTTCGGGTCTGCAGCCAGAAGATGCCGCCGCAGTTGTAGCACAGCTGCAGGAACGCGGTGTGCCTTACGAGCTTACTGAAAACGGCACGGCAGTTTTGGTGCCATCTGATCAGGTCTTAGAAACGCGCATTGCTTTAGCATCTGCTGGCCTGCCAACGGGTGGTGTGGTGGGATTCGAGATTTTCAATACCACACGCATCGGCGAAACAGAAGCAGATCGCCATCTGCGCTTTCTATGGGCACTGCAGGGGGAATTAACAAGGACCATCCGACAGATTAATGCTGTCCAGGATGCCCGCATACATATTGTGCTTCCGCAAAGGTCGCTTTTCATCCAGGAATCACGCCCCTCCAGTGCTTCTGTTTTGCTTCAGCTCAAGCCCGGACATACCCTCACAACTCAGCAGGTTCGGGCTATCACCAACTTGGTGGCTGCGAGTGTAGAAGGATTGACCGCCGAAAACGTTACCATTGTTGACACCCGTGGTAACGTCCTCAGCAGTCCAGATCCTAATCAGTTGGATGGGGAAGCCTTTGCAGCGCGCTTTGAGCTGGAGCGTGCTTACGAACGCCAGCTTGAAGACAATATTGTAGCTATGTTGGAGCGCATTTACGGGTATGGAAATGTGGTGGCCCGCGTCAGTGCGACTCTAGATTTTGATTCATACGAACAGTACTCCGAAACATATTCACCCATCACCAGAGATGGCGGATTAATACGCAGCCAGGAAACCCTTACCGAACAGTTTGCGGGAACTACCGCGGGTCCAGCTGGAGTTCCAGGTGTTGATTCTAATATACCTGGCTATGTAGGTGCAGATGGTGGAACAAGTGAATACAGCCGTACAGAGTCGGTTGTCAACTATGAACTTAACCGTACCGAAAGCCGTTTTGTCGCCTCTCCTGGCAAAGTAACCAATTTGAGTGTTGCGGTTTGGCTGAACGGCGAATTCAGCCCGAACCAACTGGCTTCTGTTGAAGAATCGGTCAGCCGGGCAATTGGGCTGCAAGCCAGCCGGGGCGATAGCATCTATGTAGATGCTGTTCCGTTCGAAACAACAGGCCTCCTGCCGGAAATGTATGTTGCAGAACAGGCAGCTCTGCCAAGCTATCTACCGTATGTTCTTATCGCAGCCATTCTGCTTATTCTGGGAGTAGTTGTTCTCGTGGTAATTGTACGCAAACGCAGATCGGAAATGGACGAAGAAGATGAGGTTGTCTTGGTCCCAGCGGCCGCTGGTCTCGATGTGGTTGTGGGAGATGAAGAAGATTTGTTGGGCGAGCTCTCCCTCGCAGATATCAGGAAGGAAGAGCTTAGGCAGAAAGTTACCGCTCTTGCCCAAGAAAAACCGCGCGAAGTGGCTCAGCTGATCAAGACATGGCTCGCAGAGGAGTGATCGGGTTGCCAATAGCAGATATGACAGGAAGACAAAAAGCAGCTGTTCTGATGGTTTCCCTGGGCCCAGAAATTGCAGCACAGATCTATCGTCATCTGCGGGATGAAGAGATTGAGACTCTAACCCGGGAAATTGCAAATACGAGCCACGTACGGGCCGAAGTCAGGGACGAAGTTCTCAACGAGTTTTACGAGATGTATGTTGCCCGCGAATATGTAGAGCAAGGAGGGATTGACTACGCGCGCGAGCTTCTAGAAAAAGCTTTAGGAGCGGCCCGCGCAGAAGCGATATTATCCCGCTTGGCATCTACCATTACAACGAGACCCTTCAGTGTTGCTCGGAAAACGGATCCGGGTCAGCTTTTAAACTTTATTCAAAATGAACATCCTCAGACAATCGCTTTGATTTTGTCGTATCTCAATCCTGAGCAGGCGGGTATGATTCTCTCGGCACTGCCCCCCGAGACACAAGTTGACGTGGCCAAACGGGTGGCTCTGCTTGATAGGACCACGCCAGAAATTCTCAAGGAAATCGAAGAAACCTTAGAGCAGCGCCTGTCAGCCTTTGCTGTGGAAGACTACACCATGGCAGGCGGGATCGATGCAGCTGTGGAGATCCTGTCCATGGTTGATCGCGCTACAGAAAAAACCATTATTGACGCTTTGGAAGAAGAGGACCCGGAGCTTGCAGAATCGATTTTGAAACGCATGTTTGTCTTCGAGGATATTGTCACCCTAGACGATCGCTCTATTCAAAAGGTTCTTCGTGAAGTTGATACAAAAGATTTAGCATTGGCGTTAAAGACTGCTAGCGAAGACGTGGCCTCTCGAGTTTACAAAAATATGTCTAAACGAGCTGCCGACATGCTGAAGGAAGATATCGAATTTATGGGTCCAGTGCGTCTGCGGGATATTGAAGAAGCACAGCAGAAAATTGTGGCCACCATCCGCAGGCTCGAAGAGGCAGGCGAGATCATCATTTCCCGCGGTGGGGAGGATGAAGTAATTGTCTAAGATTATTAAGGCTGCCGAACTGAAAGTATTAATCAGCGATGATTCAGAAGCGGTCATCCGCCCTGTGTTAGAATCGGCGGCCAGTTCAGAAGAAGCCGCCTTTGACGGTAGTCCCCGTGAAGGGACTATCCTGGAAGCCAAGGAACTGATCGCCCAAGCCCAGGCCAAAGCGGAAGAAATCTTAAGTACTGCTGAAGCAGAAGTCGAACAGCTCTGGGAACGCACTAAGGCAGAATTGGAAGAGCTGCGGGCGCAAGCCCAATCTGAAGGTTATCAGGCTGGCTATGATGCGGGTTACGAAGAAGGGCAGAAGCAGGCTGATGCAGAAACAGCACGCCTGATGCAAGTTCTTCAACATACAGTGGAAACAGCACTTCAAGACCGTACTTCTGCCTTAGCCCAACTTGAGCAGGATTTTCTAAAGTTGAGTGTTATTCTTGCCGAAAAAATAGTGAAGAAGAGTATTAGCGAAGACCCAGCTTGGCTCAAGCCTGTTATCGAAGAAGCGTATATGCGCCTGGGCGCTGCCAACGAATGCACTATTCGCCTAAATCCCGATGATTACAACGTGATCAAGGAAGAGGAGCTGCGCCTTAACAGGACAGGCACAGAAAGGATCAATTTTCAACCCGATCCTGCAGTATCCCCTGGTGGATGTATCATTGAGGCTGATACTGGTACCATCGATGCCGGTCTGGAAAAACGACTAGGTAAAATGGCCCGGCACCTAATGGATGTGTTATATCATGAACAGTGAGCTATCACCGCGCCTTAGGCATTATCTTCAGCGCCTTGATAACCTCGATGAATATGTCCACTCTGGAAGAATCGTGCAGGTTATCGGTCTGACTCTAGAATCCAACGGTCCAGTAGCAAACATTGGCGAGCTGTGCTGGGTGTCGCCTCGCCATGGGAGTCCAATCCCCTGCGAAGTGGTGGGATTTCGTGAAAACCGCGTGCTCCTCATGCCTCTAGGTGAACTATCAGGCATCGGGCCAGGGAGCGAAGTTACGGCAACAGGCAAACCCCTGCAGGTTGGGGTTGGACCGGGTCTTCTAGGGCGGATTCTCGATGGTTTAGGACAACCAATTGATGGCGGTGACCCTCCGCCAATTGAACAGTTCTATTCCATCCAAGGTAATGTTCCTTCACCGCTGGAGCGTCAGCGTATCGATGAGCCACTTCAGCTGGGTGTGCGGGCAATTGATGGACTTTTGACCTGCGGTAAAGGGCAAAGAGTGGGCATTTTTGCGGGAAGTGGTGTTGGAAAGAGTACTCTACTGGGTATGATGGCCCGCAATACCAGTGCGGATATCAACGTCATCGCCCTGGTTGGTGAGCGGGGCCGAGAGGTCCGAGAGTTCTTAGAGCGCGATTTAGGTCCTGAAGGGCTAAAGCGTTCAGTGGTTGTCGTTGCTACTTCTGACCAACCGGCCTTGGTCCGTATCAAGGGTGCCATGGTGGCTACCTCTATCGCGGAGTACTTCCGGGATCAGGGCTACGATGTGCTTTTTATGATGGACTCAGTCACCCGATTCGCTATTGCTCAGCGTGAAGTAGGATTGGCAATTGGTGAGCCTCCTGCAACGAGGGGTTACACCCCTTCAGTATTTGCCACCCTCCCACGCCTTCTCGAAAGGACAGGTCCAGGTGCCAATGGCACGATTACAGCATTTTACACCGTCTTGGTTGAAGGCGATGACATGAATGAACCCATTGCCGATACCGTTCGCGGTATTCTCGACGGACACATTGTACTGTCCCGAGCCTTGGCTGAACAGCAGCATTACCCCGCTATCGATGTTCTTGCCAGTGTAAGTCGTTTGATGACGGAAATTACGTCACCTGAGCACCGCAAACTGGCTGGCCATTTTAGGTCATTAATGGCTGTCTACAAAGATGCCGAGGACTTGATCAATATTGGTGCGTATGTTAAAGGAAGTAATCCGCGCATCGACCTAGCTATTCAGCTCATCGATGGTTTCCGAGAGTTCCTCCAGCAGGGGGTAAACGAAAAAGCAATCTGGGACGATACTTATGAGCTGCTTCAGAAAGTGGCACAGCTCCCAAGCGGCGGTGACGGTCGATGAAATTCAAATTTCGATTAGAAAAGGTACTCCGCGTGCGCAGTATCGAGGAAGAACGGGAGCGAGAAGTTTTTCTCCAAAGACAGAGAGAGCTCCAAGAAGCTGTAGCCCACCTAGAAAGCCTTAAACTTAAGAAGAACGAAGTGGCTCAGTTCGGTTATGCTCAAAAGGACTTAGAACTGCGAGCAGCTGCGTACAGATACATGGACCACTTGGATGGCAAAATAGAGAAGCAAAACGAGGTCATTGCTCAGTGCCAAGCTCGGATGATAGAAGCCCGCGAGGTGTGGATGAAAGCAAAGCAAAAAGTAGAACTGCTGGAGAAGCTGCGCGAAAGACGCCTAGCCGAATTCCGTCTTGAGCAGGACCGTGCTGAACAAAAACTCTTGGATGACATGGGTTCAAGGGTAAGGGCCTAGGAGGATAACCGTGGGTAAATGGACGCTTGCTATTATTTTCCTAATTATTGCTATAGTAACAGCTGTCGTAGTGTTTTCGGTAACTGGTGTGATTGATGCACACGCCCTCGCACTTAAGATAGCGCGCTCCATCAGCTGGCTTGCCCCTTATGTGGAAACTTACGAACGGGGACAAGCAGTGGAAGCATGGCAGACAGAACAGTTCGGCTATCTAGAGAATATACGAATTGACCTGGATCAAAGAGAGCTGGCTCTTATGGCTAGAGAAAGAGAGTTAGAACAAAGAGAGCAGCTCCTAGAGAGGCGCCAGGCCGAGCTGGAAGCCGAGAGAGAAAATCTTGCCCGAGAACGGGCCAGTCGCGTTAATGTAGAACACCTAGCTGAGATTTACACAGAGATGGACCCTGTCGAAGCTGCCCGCATCTTACGTCAAATGGAGACGTCAAAGGTAATCGACATTCTATCCTTGATGGATGCCCGCAGCGCCGCTCTTATTCTTGAGAGCATGCCTACCGACCAGGCTGCGTCCCTTTCTAGTCAGCTAGTTGGGTTCTAGACACCATTCTTGATCACTACCAGTGAAAGGAGGTGACAGATGAGTGCAAGCGGATACATTACTAAATGCGCTTCTGGTCCACGGACCGACAACGAGTGCTCCCAGCAAAGCACCGTCCAAGCCGGCAGAAAGCAGCGGTTTCATCACGCTCCTGCATACTATGTCAGCGAACAATGATGCTCCTGAAGCCCTTCTGCATTCTGAGGGCGAAGCGCAGAATCCCGAGGAGGAGCCGCTGGCAGGTGTTAAAATTCCAAGCGTCATTACTACGAAGGAGCCCGAGCAAACTCCAGAAGAAGAGGATGAAACAGACACCGAAGTCCCAATTTCGGCTTCCGCTGAAGTAACGTGGGCGGTAGCGGTTATGCAGCCGGTACCTAAAGCGGACACGGAGCTAGGGCCAGAGCTGGAAAGCACAGCCATGCCTGTCGAGAGAAGACATCCGCCTGGAATGGTTTCGAAAATTTTCCCTGAACAGATGAACTTGAGACAGCCAGGCGAAACGATGGCAGCGCCATTCAGTGCAGCAAAAACCAATGACGTTCCGCAAACTGGTAAACAAGGTACAGAAGCATTTCTGCAGCAGTATCTTAACCCACTTCAAGAATCTGACGAAGTGGATATCGGCTTCGAGCCACCAACGCGGGTCACTTCCGATGCCTTTACAGTACCGAAGCAGGAAGTTCAACCACATCTTGGGGCGGCACGAATTAAATTGGAGAAACGACCCACCAGCCTATTACGGAACAGCTTCACCAGCATGTCAGCGATGGAAGTATCAATTGCTGACGGGCAAGAGCTTGAAACTAAAGCTTCACGCTCAATTGTCTCAGGTCCAGATGAGCCAATCACTACTGCCGATTTCTTCTGGAAAGGTGATGCTGCAGTAGAAATCCCAGTTGAACAGCTAGTCGGGCAGCCTGAAGTTCCGTCAGAGAATGGCAATCAGGAAGTTCAGGTGATTGATGAAGAAGCAGTCACTTTAGAGGTCGAACTTGAAGATGTCGAAACCGAACCACAACCACAGACCGAGTTCCGTTTCACAGAGAATGTAAATGAAGAGCGCCATTCCAGACCGACGAAGCAAGTTCAAGCAGCGGCGGTCACAGTTGAGCAAATAGAATGGCCAGTCGAATTCGAGCTCAAACCACACACAGAGCCCTCTTTGTCTGAGAAACGCCAGGAGTTCCTGGTTAAGATCGTTAAGCCTGCAGCCAGTGAGGAGTCCTCCCAGCAATCTGTGTCCATCGAGCGCAAACCGGAATCTACGAAGAATAAGCCGCCCGAACAAGCTGAAGCTGTTGCTGGCGAAACTCTGCAGAGACTGAACGATACATCATTAGAGGTGTCAAACTCGAGCGCGGAACGACCTCTAGAACTGTATGAAGCGGCAGAAGCCATACCTGAATTGGCAGAACGCATGCAGGCGGTAATGACAACTGAACGGAGCGAAGTTCGTATCCAGCTCAAGCCAGAACACCTCGGAGAGCTAAAGATTCGAGTGGCTGTAGAGCAAGGGGTAGTGTCCGCAGAGTTTGTGGCGGAAAGCCAAGCGGTAAAAAGCCTGATTGAGGCAAATCTGCCTGAATTACGAAGTGCCCTGCAAGACATGGGCTCCACAGTTTCTGAACTTGCTGTGTATGTAGGAGGCCACGAGCAACCCTCTGAACAGAGACATCATCAGGGTAAACCACAGTGGCAGCCGCCAAGGCGAGTGAACCGCAGTCGAGTAGAGGAAACGGCTGTGGCTTCAACCTATAGTCGAGAACCGCTTACCCAGATTGATTTGAGAGTTTAAGGAGGTGAAACGATGTACTTCAATCCAGTAGGAACTGTTCAGCAGACAGCATATGAAGCCAGGTCTGACAGCACCGTAGGCCGAAGCGAATTAGGTAAGGACCAATTTCTGCATCTCCTAATAACTCAGCTCAAGCACCAAGACCCATTCGAGCCACTTAGTGACCAAGAGTTTATTGCTCAACTAGCGCAGTTCAGCAGCCTAGAACAGATGCAGAACCTGAATACAAACATGACAAATCTGATGCTTTCACAGCAAAAGCTCGCAGCACTAGGGGAAGCAACTCGTATGATTGGTCTCACCGTGGAACTGCACACACACGATGGTGAGCAGCTATTTGGAGAAGTAACTGGAGTACAATTCAAGAATGGTTGGCCTCAACTGGTAGTGAACGGCCGGCTCTATGGATTTGATGAAGTAGCAGCAATCGTAAAGGGGGGAGAGTAACATGGCAGAACGCTTCCAGGTACCTAGCAATTTGCCGCGTATTACACCAACGAGAACACCTGGTCAAGTAAGGCGCAGCCCCCAAACAGGCGCACATATCGCTACTGATTTCTCAACTTTGCTCAACCAAGAACT
>CALKAR010000224.1 GCA_937988745.1 uncultured Peptococcaceae bacterium | reverse complement strand
TTTTATGATATAATATCCTAGTGCCAAGAAGGGGAAACAGAGGAGGCCGGTACAGTATTACATGAAGAAAAAGGAGTATTAGTATATGGGAAAAATCAATACAGAAAACGCACTCGGAACCGAGAGCGTCGGACGATTACTCATTCGGCTCTCGGTTCCTGCAGTTACAGCACAGCTAATAAACATGCTCTACAACGTAGTCGATCGGATGTTTATCGGTCATATTCCTGAAGTTGGGGCGACAGCCCTTACTGGTGTGGGAGTGACCTTCCCTATCATTATGATTATCTCGGCCTTTGCTTCCCTGATCGGAATGGGCGGAGCACCCTTAGCCGCTATCCGAATGGGAGAAAGCCGCGATGATAAAGCTGAAGTCATTTTAGGAAACTGCACTACTGCTCTGTTTGGATTCGCAGTAATTTTGACCCTCGTCTTTTACATTTACGCCGAACCACTGCTGCTGCTCTTTGGAGCCAGTCCAGCAACCCTGGGTTATAGCGCTAGCTACTTAAAGATCTATGTACTCGGTACCCCTTTTGTAATGGCTTCTTTAGGCCTAAACTCTTTCATCTCTACGCAGGGGTTTGCGAAAGAGAGCATGATCACAGTTGTAATTGGCGCAGTTATTAACATTATCCTCGACCCAGTCTTTATCTATCTGTTTGATATGGGTGTTTCAGGGGCGGCGCTGGCGACAATTATCAGTCAGGCCGTTTCTGCTGTATGGGTTGTACGCTTTCTCGTGGGCGACAAGACAAAGCTCCGCGTTAAGAAACAAAACCTGCGGGTAAACTGGTCAATCATTGGGTCAGTGCTGCTCCTAGGCAGTGCTCCTTTTATTATGCAGAGCACCGAGAGCCTGGTCAGCATTACATTAAACACTTCGCTCCAGAAATACGGAGGAGACCTGGCCGTGGGCGCAGTAACCATCATGTCCAGCCTGCTGCAGTTTATTATGCTACCCCTGAACGGTATCACCCAGGGAGCCCAGCCGATTATCAGCTATAACTTCGGAGCACGGCAGTTTGACCGGGTTAAACAGACATTCAAACTGCTCTTAGCAGCCTGCCTCACCTTTTCAACTGCATGTTGGCTCTTAATGATGCTCATCCCCGGGATGTTTGCCCGCATCTTTACGACTAATCCTGCCCTGACTGCACAGACTGTCTGGTCTATGCGGATTTTCATGGCGGCTGTCTTTATGCTGGGAGCACAGGTTGCTTGTCAGCAGTCATTTATCGCTTTGGGTGAAGCGAGAATAGCACTGTGCATGGCACTTCTGCGTAAGATTGTACTTCTTATCCCCTTGGTTTATATTCTGCCGAATTTCTTCGCAGACAAAGTATTTGCAGTCCTCTTGGCAGAACCGATTGCTGATGCCATCGCATCGAGTGTAACGACAGTTTCCTTCGCTCTCAGTATTAAGAAGATTATGGCTCGCGCCGCCTAAAAATTAAAACGGCACTGCCTCATAGGCAGCGCCGTCCTTCTCTCCCCTTATTCAATCCAGCTTTTCCAATCAGTCATCTGAGTACCCATGTCCAAGTAAGCTTCGGTCAGCTCATCGATCACCTCTTCTTCAAAACCCTGCTGGCGCAGCTCACGGCGAAACGCTGTAGCCGCTCGCCTTCGCATCAGGGCCATCTGAGGCAGGCTGAGCATCATACCCCCGATCAACTTCACGCCGCCACCTACAGCTTTGAGCACCGGCCTCATCCCTTAAGCTGATTTGTTATAGTACTCAAAGTCTGCATATAATCTCGGGTCAGCTTGACTGCATCTTCTTGGCTCATTCCAGCTTCCAATAGGTTCTTATAGAACGCAGCCACGGCCTTACCTAACTGGGAAGCACCTTCCTCAGAGAATATTGTGCCATGAATCTCCTTAATCAGGTTCGGCAGTTTCGACGAAACTACGTCAAGCAATTCACCGATTTCCTTTGTTGGGATATCAGACATACGTCAACACACCTTTCTCAATGAAGTGCACTACCGGTTGGGCAACAGGTGGAAGCACTATGCGACAGAGGGCGTGAAGAAAGCGCAGGCCAGCCCTGGCGGCGCCGCGATCGATCTTCTCCAGAATCTGCTCCTGTACAGCTGAGTCGAGTTTCGGCTGGAACGCATCAAAACGTGCCTTCAACTGTATCTCCGAAACCAAGAGCTTAGCAAATTCTGGTTCTTCGATAATAAGCTGGTATACGATACAGCGCCCCTCTGCATCAAGCCGTCCGACAACGAAATCCAAAGCTAGTTCTTCCCAATCATATCGTTCCATTATCTGCCCTCCATCCAGCGCCTCAGTCTAGCTCTAGCCGTGTGGGCGCGGCTCTTCACCGTCCCCTCCGGTATGTCCAGAATATGCGATAACTCGGCGTAGGTTAAGCCTTCCACGTACAAGCCATAGATGATGGTACGAGCATCACGGTCGAGCTCTTGCAACATCTCCCACAACTCCAGCGAGTCTTTCTGCGGCGGGCTGGGCAAGTCGTGGTCTAGCCCCAGGGTGGATAACTTACGCTTCCGCAGACAATCCACCATCTTGTGGTGAGCAATGCCCAGGATCCAAGAACGCAGGCTTAGGACCTCGTTAACACGGTTCATCTGCTGATGCACAGCTAAGAATGTCTCCTGCAGCAAGTCTTCAGCCAGCCCTTCATCCTGAAGTTTAAAGCAGAGATATCGGTAGACTGCCGGTGAGTACTCGTAGTAAATCTCCTCAAAGGACACTGCCCACCTCCCTCACACGTTTTCAGAGGCGCCTCTACCCTATATGTCGCAGATAAAATCGAAAAGGTTCATGCGATTTTCTAGGTTTCTGTTTTCCTTGGATTCGCCCGGTATTCGGTGGGTGCAACCCCCACTTCGCGCTTGAACCACGCGCTGAAGTAATAAGCGTCTTGAAATCCGAGATAATCGGCAATTTCATACATGCGTTGATCCGTCGTCTGCAGAAGTTCTTTCGCTTTCTGAACTTTCAGGTGGTTGACGTAATCGCTGAAATGCTGGCCAACAGTTTCTTGAAACAGTCGGCTCAAGTATCCAGCACTGACATTAAACTCCTCCGACAGCTTACTCAAGCTGATTCCCTTCCGGTAATTTTCATCAACAAATTTCTTAATTTCCAGCATCATACGCGCTTTGCGGCGCTGCGGCCCAGACTTAATCAGACGGCTGGTATCCCGTAAGACATGCTGCAGCCACTCTTTCAGCATCTCAGGGCTCCCATTTTCCTTTGGTTGGTGAGGAAGATGCCGCACCATAATCGCTACCCCTTCGTCGTAGGCCAATCCTACCTCCCGCAGAGCACTAAGAAGGGCAATCATAAGGCTGTTCATGAAGGTGTATAAGGCGCGGGAATCATCTCGAAACTGGTCAATCAAGCGGCAGTAAGAGGCAAACTCCGAATCCAGGTCTTCCTCATGACCGGACTTCAATACGGTTCCTAACTTCTGGATTGCAGTAGCATTGGACTCATCCACAAATAGCCCCCGGTTAATCAGCCATCTAAAAGCACCAGGCAGGCTGCTTCTGCTGATTGCTTCGTACATTTCATTGCGAGCCTGCATCAGCTCGTCTTCTTCAGCGAATCCCCGATCGGCTTCAATTTCCGCTCGCAGTTTTTGGACCATCTCCAAGAGCCTCTGGGTGCGGAAAGGTTTGAGGACGTAGTCTTCTACGCCAAGACGCAGTGATTCACGGGCGTATTCAAAATCCGCATATTCGCTGATCACAATCACGCGCAGATTGGGCTTTTCCTCTTTCGCTCGGCGGATCAACTCGATTCCGTTCATGCCCGGCATGCGAATATCGGTGATCAGGATGTCGATCTCTTCCTTTTTGAGGATTGCAAGCGCTTCATAACCATCTTTAGCCTCCAAAATGCGGCAGTTGTAGCGTTCCCAATCCACGTTGCTGCTCACCTTATCTCTCAAATACTGCTCATCATCGACCACAAGTAATCTGCACTCTAACATTGCTGCCTCCATCATGCGCTCTCTTCGGTTTCAAAGTCCGTACTCTGTGCAAAGTAGCCTATTCTTAGTGTAACTGTGGTGCCCTGCCCAGGTTCACTCTCTAGGAAGACCCCATAGCTTGGTCCAAAGATCAGCTGAGCACGCTTGTGCACATTTAACAGGCCAAAACAGGGCATCTCATCGGCCGGTTCCACTTCGCCAGATAAAATGCTGTGGATTTGAGCCAATTTTTCTGGGGGAATCCCAACGCCGTCATCTGTGATGATAAATTCAACGCCTGACGTACTCCGCCGCACCAACACATCTACTCGCCCGGGCGATTCTGCAGGCAGAAGTCCATGAAAGATCGCGTTCTCCACTAGGGGCTGCAATAGCAGGCGGGGCATGTAGCACTCCAGAACTTCTGGATCCAGGACTTGAATGTGATATTGATATCCCTGACCATGGCGGAGCTGTTGAATATACAGATAACTGCGGATGTGTTCGATTTCATTTTTCACCTGAACTACTTCTTGACCCTGACTGAGACTGAGCCGGAAAAAACGACCCAGCGCCTCAATTAAGTGTATGGCCTCATCGGTCTGCTCTTGTTCGAGCTGACCAATGATCATGTCGAGGGTGTTGTACAAGAAGTGCGGCTTAATTTGGTTGGTCAAGCTCTCGATCTCAAGTTTGCGCAGCAGTTTTTGTTCTTTCAAATTCTCGCTCATAAGTTCTTTGATGCGGGCAAGCATGATTTTCATGTCCCTGCCCAATTGAGCTATTTCGTCGTTACCTTCGGTCGGCAAGTCATCTGCTGCACTGCCGTCACCATCGAGATTGGCCCTGCGGGCAAATTCTTGCAGCCGCCGAATAGGTTTGGAAAATGCATGGGATAGGAAAACAACCAAGAAACCCACACCGCCCAAGACCAGTGCAATGGCGGTGTATGTGACGTTTTTCAAATATGCAAGTTCTGCCTCGACTTCATCAGCGTACACCACACTCACGATCTGCCAGCCTGTCGCTGAGGACTCAGCAGAGTGAGTGAGCACACCTTCTGATTCTTCCTCTATTCCTTGGTGAGGGCTGAATATAATTCGCCCGTCCGAATCGGCGATATAAACATATCCCCGCGGACTGGCCTTTAAGTCCGCCATACTGGCCAAACGGTCCACAGCAATGTCGGCACTGATGTAAACCTTTCCCCTGTCTACTCCTGCATAAGGCCTCACCATCGTGACTACTTCGCGGCCGATGCGGTTCAGGCGAGGCCCGAGAATGACCGCCTCGGCGCTCTGGGGAACTTGATCTGTGTAATAGAACCCATAGCTGCTTAAGACAAGTCCATCGGCAAATGTGATAGCTAAATCTTCCAGGCCTGGCTTGACCCGCCGCAGATTGTTGAAATCTTCCCAGATGCGGAAGACGTATTTGCGGCTGTTGGTAATGTTGTTATTCTGCACGAGCTTGATAAACTGGTCGATATAGAAATCTTGGTCTCGGGTTAGGAGGAAATCTATATCCGAGAAATATTCATCGATGTCGTGAGCGACTCGCTTCACGACCTCTTGGGAGTAGTTCGTGACCTGATCTGTCATACTGCCTAAATAGAAGTTGACCGACAGCCAGCCCAGGATGGATAGGGGCAGTAAGGCAATGGCGAGATACGATAGAAGGAGCCGTGTACGAATCGACTGAATGCCCCAGCGGGTGCTTTTGTCTGCACTCTGCACTGTCATCGTCCCTTCACTCTTATTTCACCAACCACGGTTCATAGATCTGGAGCAGTTCATCCAAATTATCACTGCTGGCATAGGTGAGACCTACTTCTACAAATTCACTTGATGGAAGCGCCCCTGTACGAAGGTAATCTACAAGCAGCTCTACCCCAAGGGCACCCATAGCTGTCATATCCTGTCCTACCAGGTACTGCAAGATCCCATCGCGCTGAAGAAGCAGGGCATCGTAGAAAATATCGATTCCCACGGCAATCCCACCAGACAGCGCCCACTCTTTGAAATAAGGCATGGCATCTGATGGAACATAAAATGGCCACCCGCCGGCCAAGAAGAATAGATCGACCTCGGGATTTCTCTGCAGATAATCTTCAACTTGGATAACTGCCAGATCAACAATATCCTGATTGTGGAGTACTTCATCGACCGAAACTTTCAACTGACCTTCTAGTGCTGCCAAGAAACCGTCGAGCCTCAGATTGTGGTGAAGCGCATCTGGCACACCACTCATCATCACAAGTGAGAGGGATTCATTGTCTAATCCCCGCTGCCGCACAATCTCCAGCATAGCTTGTCCTGCTTCCCAGCCCGCTTTGAAATTGTCGATCCCGATATGAAACAGCCGCCCACTCTCGGGACTGTCTCCGTCAAAGGTAACCACAGGAATTCCCTTTTCAAGCGCTCGCTGGATTACATGGCGAATTTCTGGCTCATCGTTGACACTCACCACCAGGCCATCAACGCCTCGCTCGATAAAGGATTCGATAGCTATTACCTGTCCTCTTGTAGAAAAGTCAAATGGAGCAACCCATTCCACCCTTACTCCGAGTTCCTGCGCCTTCTGCTGAGCGCTTTCAAAGGCATCCAAGAAAATCGGGTTCCCTAAAGAACGAGGGACAAGTCCGATTATAAGGGTATCTTCCGTATAAGCTGCTGGGCTGACTGTTAAGCAGATTGCTGCAATTACAACGATAAGCGCTGTCCACTTACGCATAGATCCGCCCCCTAGCGTTTCAGAACTTCCCGCAGTCCTCTAAAGAAGCGGCCGTTGGCCCAATGAACAATCGCCCGCATGAGCTTGGGGCTGAATGCGCCGCTGCTCATGGACACTAGCGACCGCAGAGGGGCCTCCCGGATGATGCTGACTACCATGCGATAGGTAGGATCATTGGGATCATGAGTACCTGCCATCTTCCGGACAGCCATGCCCACCACTCTATCTGTAATCCGTCCAGCCAAGGTGCCGCTGATGTCCTCCAGCGTCGAGTTGGCATCAAAGTTTGGCCGGCTGACCGGAACATCATCGGGTACATCGCCGCCGTATAGCAGGGAAAACTCATCCCTAGTAAATCCCTGGGCTGGATTGTAATAACTTGGAGCAGCGAGACGCAGGTCAACGGGCTGCAGCCCCTCGCGTCCGTAAGCATAAATCGAACCCTCAAGCCGGATATCCTGCGATGAAGCTCCAATGAAAATCTTAAATTCGCCTTGTTCTACCACCCAATCTTTGGCATGAACATCATAGTAGGCGAAATCACGCATGTTTAGGGTAAACTCCACGGTCTTGGTCTCCCCCGGTTCCAAATAAACCTTAGTGAATCCCCGCAGTTCTTTGACAGGCCGGAACACCGTTGATTCCACATCGGAAACATAGAGCTGCACAACTTCGCTTCCCGGCCTGGTACCCGTATTGGTAATTGCTGCCCGGACCTTAAGTTCTTCCCCTTCTCGCAGTTCAGTCTGGGAAAGGGACAGGTCTGAGTAAGAGAATGTGGTATAGCTCAGTCCGAAGCCGAACGGAAACATCACCGGCTTTTCTGCAGCTTCATAGTAGCGGTAGCCAACATAAATGCTCTCTAAATACAGGGCGTGATGTCGTTCTTGAGCGAAGGTCTTGGCTGTCGGTGTGTCCGCTAAGGAAATCGGATACGTTTCGGCCAACTTCCCGCTGGGGTTAACGCGGCCGAACAGCACATCTACCACAGCCGGTGCCCAAGCCTGGCCGCCTAAATAGGTATGGAGCAGGCCCTTGACTTTATCAAGCCAAGGCATCTCTACAGGTGCACCGCAAGATAGAACTACCACGGTCTTAGGATTGACCTCAGCAACTCGGCGGACCAGTTCATTGTGGGCCTCAGGCATCCGCATATCCTGCCGGTCGTAGCCTTCCGATTCAAAGCTGGGAGGCAGTCCGACAAAGACCAATGCCACATCTGCAGCTTCGGCGGCACGACAGGCCTCTTCCACAAGCTCTTCATCGGGATGTGCCGCATTTAGTTCATAGCCGCGCGCATAGGTGAACTCAATACCTTCGTCCTTAAGGACGTCACAAATCTTGTCCAACCTAGTAGGATTGATCATGGAGCTCCCAGCTCCCTGGTAGCGTGGATTCTGGGCAAACTCTCCGATGACGGCAACAGAGATGTCGCGCTGCAGCGGCAGAACAGCGTCTTCATTTTTCAGCAGAACAAACGAATTACCTGCGGCGTGACGCGCAAGGTTGTGATGGGCATCTGCGTCGTACTTGTACCCAGGCCGCAGATTGTCCTGAGAACGGAATATGAGTGTCAGAAGACGGCGTACGGCTTCATCCAGAACCGCTTCATCTAGTTCGCCGTTCTTAACGGCATCTACAATCTGAGCGTCGGTTATGCCACCAGAGCTTGGCATCTCGAGGTCGAGCCCCCGCTTCAAGCCAAGAACTCTATCATTGCAGGCACCCCAGTCAGTCACAACTACTCCTTCAAAACCCCATTCCTCCCGCAGAATATCTACCAAGAGTTCCGGATGTTCACATGCATAAATACCGTTCACCCTGTTGTAAGCACCCATCACTGTCCAGGGCTTGGCCTTTTTCACTGCCTGCTCAAAGCCGGCCAGATAGATTTCCCGCAGTGCCCGCTCATCGACCACTGCATTGATAGTCATGCGGCGTTTTTCTTGGTTGTTGACAGCGTAATGCTTCAACGAAGCGCCCACACCTTCACTCTGTAGGCCGTTAATCATGGCCGCTGCCAGCTCACCAGTTAGATAAGGATCTTCAGAAAAATACTCGAAGTTCCGCCCACAGAGAGGTGATCGCTTGATATTCGCACCAGGGCCCAAGACCACCGAGACCTGTTCCTGCAGTGCTTCTTCCGCTATAGCTCGTCCAACCATCTGAACCAACTCTGTATCCCATGAGTTAGCCAGCGTGGCTGCTGTAGGGAAACAGGTTGCAGGCACACTAGCCTGCAGGCCCACATGGTCTTCTCCAGCAGTGCCCTGCTTACGCAGCCCGTGGGGGCCGTCAGTCACCATAATCTGCGGCACACCCAATCGTTCAACGCTTTTGAGGTGCCAAAAGCCTTCTCCAGAACAGAGGGATGCCTTCTCTTCTAACGTGAGCCGTTTGAGAACTTCGTTTACTCGATCCACTAACCTCAGCCTCCTTTGCCAAGTTAGAACAGTGCGGCAATACCTTGAGTGATAATCATGACCGCCACTGCCGCGATTAGATTACCGAGAAAAATCGCAGGCAGTGCCCACCGGAACGGAATATTCAGCAGCACCGCGATAAAGCTGCCAGTCCAGACACCGGTGCCAGGGAGCGGAACCCCCACAAACATAACCAATCCAAGGGCGCCATATTTCTGAACCTGCTCGCCTTTACGCAGCGTGCGCTCCCTAAACCGGTCTAGCAGCCTTCCTAGAGGTTTAAATTGCCGCAGAAACTGAAAAATACGGCGGATTGCCAACAGAATGAACGGTACTGGCAGCATGCTGCCGAGCACACTTGCCACAAATGTATCGAAGGGGGTCAGCCCTAGCGAGATCCCCAAAGGGATAGCCCCTCTCACCTCTACTACAGGCAGGGCGGAAGTAATGAAAACTGCCAGTTCGGCACCTAAGTTCTGGTAAATAAAGTCCACTAATGCATCAATCATACTCATACCCTTTCTGCGTGAACTGGGCCTCTGCCAATTAATTATATTTCTTGTCACTTGTTAACTTTCCTTTTAGGACTTGGCAGACAGCCGGAACGAAAAGCATAAAACTGAAAGGAAACCAGGAGCTTACCTGGAATAATGTCTCAGAGAACGACAAAGGTGGTAAAAGATATGCAGAGGAAACTGATTTTAATCTTAGCGATCATACTGATCATGGGTCTCGCCGGTACAGCTTTCGGAAGTGCGCCAATCATCACCGCACACAGAGGCGCATCATCGCTGGCACCAGAGAATACACTGGCAGCGGTGCAGAAAGCACTGGAACTAGGTGTACCTTGGATTGAAGTCGATGTGCATCGTACCCGAGACCGTGTACTTGTGGTGCTCCACGATGAGACAGTGGACCGTACAACCAATGGCACCGGCCCGATAAACCAGCTCACTTATGCAGAAGTGGCAAAGCTGGATGCCGGAAGCTGGTTTAGTCCAGAATTCTCTGGGGAACCGATTCCCACACTCGAGGAAGTCCTGCTCGCCTGCCGCGGTCAGGCCACTGTCCTGATAGAGCTCAAAGGAACGCTGACTGAACGGCCTACCATTGAGCTGGTGCGGGAACTTGAGATGGAAGACCAAGTGGTTATTCAGTCCTTTGACCATATCATGGTGGGCAAAGCAAAACAGAGAGCACCTGAGATCCCTGCTTTTATCCTCATCAGGCAAGATTTGACTCCACAGGCCATGGTAAACACGGCACTCTACTACGGTGCCGACGGAATTGGAGTGCGACACAACTTCCTAACTGAAGAATTGGTAGAGGTAGCTCACGAAAATGGGCTCGTGGTGTTTCCCTGGACCGTCGATAATCCTGAAGATATGCTCAACTACCTGCAGATGGGTGTGGATGGAATTATCACGAACTATCCGCAAGTGCTGCAGGAGATTTTGACGAACTAAGACATGGAGGTAAAGTTGATGAGAGATGGTATGTTCTACGCTCCCAAAGGCAAACCTCAGCCGGTAGTAAAATCCGGTGAGTTCAAAATTGCAGCGATCGGGCTGGACCACGGCCACATTTACGGCATGTGCAACGGCCTCACAGAAGCTGGCGCTGAAATCAAGTGGGTTTATGATCCTGATCCGGCGAAGGTCGAACAATTTCGAAAGTCTTTCCCCCAGGCACAAGCAGCTGATTCGAAGGAGCAGATACTCGAGGATCCCGAGGTACAGTTAGTGGCCAGTGCCATTATACCTTCGCAGCGCGGTCCATTGGGCGTGGAAGTTATGGACGCGGGCAAAGACTATTTCGTCGACAAAGGCCCCTTTACCACATTAGAGCAGCTCGAACAGGCTCGCGCTAAAGTGAAGGAAACAGGCAGGAAATACATGGTCTACTACAGTGAACGCCTGCATGTGGAAAGTGCAGTCTATGCTGGCCAGTTGATTGAAGAAGGCGCTATCGGGAGAGTGCTGCATGTAGCGGGATTTGGACCGCACCGCATCAACATCCCTTCCCGGCCAGAATGGTTCTTCCAAAAGGAGCACTACGGTGGAATTTTAGCTGACATCGGCAGCCACCAAGTTGAACAGTTCCTATACTTCACGGGGGCGAAAGACGCGGAAGTCGTCCACGCCAAGGTAGCTAACTACCACCATAAGGAGTATCCGGGCCTAGAGGACTTTGGTGACGCCACACTGGTCGCTGATAACGGTGCAACTGGTTATTTCCGAGTCGACTGGTTTACACCAGATGGACTCCCAACCTGGGGCGATGGCCGCATCATCATCATGGGAACCGAGGGGTACATTGAGCTGAGGAAATACCTCGATGTAGGCCGAGACACCACCCCTGACCATGTGTACTTAGTGAACCATGATGGCGTACATCACATCAACGTGGCCGGCAAAGTAGGCTTTCCCTTCTTCGGCCAACTGATTTTGGACTGCATCAACCGCACCGAAAACGCCATGACTCAAGAACATGCCTTTAAGGCGGCAGAACTCTGCCTAAAGGCTCAAGCCATGGCCATCAAAGTGGAATAGCTGAAAAGGCCAGCATGCCGCTGGCCTCCTTTTATGTATTGTATTCCTCCAAGAACTCCTTGATTTCTTGATACACCGCTTCAGTCTTAGCCGGATCACGGTAATTTAAAATAATGCGCCGCTGCGGGCTGGTTACGACCAAGAACGGCCCTTTCGTATTATGCAGATAAAGCCGGCACGTTCCCCAGCCTTCTACCTGATAATCCCCTTTTAAGTAGCGCCCTAAACGTGCCCCCCGCACCCGCAGGCCGATCTTTGGAATAGAATCGACTAGTTCTACCTCGGTGATATCATCCGCCGGAATTGCCGAACCATAAACACTGAAAAAGAAAACAATATTGCCATCGATCTGGACTAAAGTCTCCTGGCGGATTGATGTAGACACCATCCACAAAAAGCCCAACACCCCTAAACCTACGACCAACAGAATGAACCGTTTAGAAAGACCTTTTTCTTTGGCCATCAATGCACCTCCAATCGTTAAGAGATTAGCTAACGATCCAAAAAAACCCTGCCGACTGCCCGGCAGGGTCTTGAACTTCGACTCAGTCTAAAAAGCTGGTGGCCCGATCGTACTGACTCATGACAAAGTATTCTCCATCGCCTTCAGTCGACACTAAGACTGCTCCATCGATGCTGGTGACGAACGTCTGGGCACCCATACGCTGGAAGGATTGGTAAATCCTTAAGTCGGCAATACCATCGTTCATCATAACAGCCACTTTGGGCTGTACCGCATCGCGGAAACGCTTAGTCGATGAGGTATTGGCACCATGATGGTTTACCTTGAGTATATCAGCCTGCAGGCGGTCACCATAGCGTGCCACGAGCTCCCGTTCGGTGGCGGTATAGATGTCACCACCAAAGAGGAAGGTCGAGTCACCATAGGTCAGCTTGAGCACTAGCGAATGGTTGTTGACGAACTGGGTACTGTTCTCTGGATATCCTTCGAAATATTCGATGCCTGCCGGCGGATGCAGCACATCCACTACGACACTGTCACCGAACATGAAGGAGTCGCCTTCAGACAAAATTATATGGGGCGTGCCCGTATCAGCAATGGCCTGCATGTAGTTCTTGTAATGCGAGGTAGGATACTCCACTTCCGAAGTGTACACAGCACCGATCTCATAGTTGTAGATCAGCTGGGCGAAACTTCCCACATGGTCTACATGTGGATGAGAAGCCACCAAGTAGTCGATCTTAGTGATTCCCAATGTCTTTAGCGCCTGATCAATATCAGGATAAGTTGTAGGGTTGCCCCCATCGATCAGCATCACCAAACCATCAGGTGAGACCAGGATGGTAGAGTCACCGCTCTTGTCATCACTCCGCGTGGTGAGCTTGAGAAAGCGGACAGTCAAGCGGCCTGGGTTATGCGCTGGATCAAAGACCTCTGCATAACGATCGTTCGGCTCGTCTGCCAGCGCCACCACTGCCAAGGCGAGCACAAGACTAAGAACAAGGATGGAAACACGGCGCAAATCACTGCGCCGCAGCATTCTAAGCATGGCTGAACCTCCCTATTTCATTGCCGCCTTACTCATACCGGTCATGATATACTTCTGCATTACCAGGAACAGGACCACGATAGGAATAATGGCCATAACCGCACCAGCCATGATTTCGTTGTAGTTGGCCACTTCCATACCTGCAAATGTCTGACGCAGCCTTACTACACCAACGGCTACAGTACGATACTGATCCTGTGTGACAACCATCTTCGGCCAGAAATAGCTGTTCCAGCCGTTGATGAACGAAATGATCGAAATGGTGATAAGAGTAGGTGCACACATCGGGCAGAGTACATGGATAATCAGACCAATCCGGCCCAGTCCATCGACACGGCCCGCATCCAAGTAGCTGTCATCCACCGACTTAAAGGCCTGACGCAGCATAAAGATGAAATATGCACTGACCAAGTTGGGCACGATCAGACCTGGGTAGCTGTTGATCCAGCCCAGTCGCGAAACCATTACATAAATCGGTACGAATGTTACCTGGATCGGAATCATCAAGGCTCCCAACACTAATAGGAAGAGCACGTTTTGGCCCTTAAACTTCCCTTTAGAGAATCCATAAGCAGCCAGCACGCCGAATATAATCTGACCCAGCATCATGAAGAATGTGGTGATCAGCGTGTTGAATAGATAGCGCACAAAGGGTGCCCGCTGCAGTACGTTCGGGAAGTTCTGCCACTGAAACTCCCGGGGCCACAAGGTGGGAACGGGCAGCAGCAGTTCTTGACTGGTCTTCAGCGACGAGATGACCATCCAGTAAATCGGGAACAGCATTACCAGTGTGATGGCAAGTGCTGCGATGTACTGGAGTGCGACCTTTACCTTCCCGGCCTTCTGCTTGGCCTCAAAGGAAACTTTGTCGCTCAGATGGCAGGAAATTGCCAGCAGAACAAATCCTACGATGGTAGCTGCCAAGAAAGCTCCTCCCACCAAGGTGAAGCTGCCTTTAGTCTTAGCTAACCACCCTAATGCTTGCTCTATCTCATAAGGAGTCAAGCCTTCGGGCATATTGTTCATCTGCACATTATATTGGATATGGCCAGCCGCTCCAAGCAACAGCAGTGCGATGGAGCCGATCAGGGCATAGACAAGGATGTCAAACCAACCGGCCTGGCGCATTTTTAACAGTAATGAATCTGTCAAATCGCTTCCTCCTTCCGCTTAAGAATCGTAGCTTACTGTACGGTTAGACCAGCGCATAGTGGCAGCTGTACAGATCAGAAGAATGATAAAGAATACTACCGATACAGCCGCAGAACGCGCTGCGCGGAAATCGCGGAATGACAAGTTGTAAATCCACTGGACCAATACGTTGGTTGCCGTACCCGGTCCACCACCTGTCATAACGTCTACCGACTGGAAGACCTTCATGCTGGCGATAAACGTGGTCACGAACAGGAACAGTGTAGTCGGGGCCAGCATGGGAATGGTGATGTAGCGGAAACGCTGGACAGCATCAGCACCGTCGATCGCAGCCGCTTCGTAGTAATCCTTCGGTATACCCTGCATCGCTGACAAGTAAATCATCATCGCATAACCGACCACACGCCAGGCTGTCAGGAACAGAATACCTGTCAGGGCCGTATCAGCGTCTACCAGCCAGTTAGGACCTTGGATGCCAAACAGAGATAGGATATAGTTCAAAATACCGTAGTTGCCGTTAAGAATCCAAATAAAGACAATTGCACTGGTTGATACAGCAATGTACTTTGGCATGAAAACAACGGTCCGCATGGCGTGGAATGTCTTTGTCATCCGGTTAAACAGGAGTGCCAAGAGCATACCGCCCACGAGGGTGATCACGAGCTCCCAGAAAGTATAGCGCATGGTAATCAGCAGTGATTCACTGAAGCGATTCCAGCCAGACCTGAAAAACAGCCACTCGTAGTTCTTCCAGCCGATGAAAGGCTGTGGGTCAGCTACAAGCATACGCATGTCTGTAAAGCTGATCCGGACAAGGTCAATAACAGGATAATAAACGAACAGCAGGAAGAAAAACAGCGCTGGCTGCACTGTAAACAAGTCCTTCATGCGCTCCCAAGATTGAATCCGGAGCATAACTCCGTTGAACACGAAGAAGAGCCCAATTAGGAAGATAACAATTGCGTTGTCCATTACGATGCTTACGAGCTTGATAGGCACGGTACCTCGGCCTTCGCCAAACAGGTCGATGGTGCCGGTGACAGCCGTCTCCATAGAACGGGCTTCACGGCGAGCTGCATAGACCTCTTTAGCCAAGGGCTGCAGAGGGCCATAGTTTAAATCGCCCATCAAATACCCATAAACACCCACAACCATCAGAAAGATTCCAGCGAGAATCAAGAAAACAGACGCTATTTTCGCAGCTTTACTGACTCCGTTACGGGTTTGAATGCTCACTTTATCCACCTCAAATATAATCGAGGGGGATAAAAAGCCTCCCCCTCAAAATCAGTTTCAGCAGAACTTAGTAGTCTTCGAGAATTTCTACGATTACTTCAGCAAGCTCGTCCAGAGTTGCCTGAACGGGGGCTCCACCGTTGAAGATGCGGTCCAGAGCGTGACGCCATTCGGTAGCAATCTGCTTGTATGCAGGATGCTGGTTGCGTGGGTTGATCCAGTCGCTCATGGAGATGACGTTGGTCATCTCAGGCTTGCGCTCGAGATACTCTTCATACTCTGGAGTTCCCACTACGCTCTGGCGAGTTGGGAAGTAACCAGTCTTGTCAGCCCAGTAGAGGTTGATCTCGGGGCTGGTCATGAACATAACGAACTGCCAAGCAGCGTTCTTTTGACGCTGAGAAGCAACTTCTGGAATGACGATGATACCGCCGCCGACTTCGCTCTTGAAGCTTGTGCCATCAATGCTGCCGGGCAGCCAAGCCATACCAACTTCGAAGTTGTCGCCAACTTGGTCAACATAGGTGTCATACAGAGAACTTGTGTGGATTACGCTGAAAGCACCGCCATCCCAGAACAGCTGACGCATGTTGGAGGAAGCACCTGTTCCGTAGGCATAGTAAGCGTATCCTTTATCGATCCATTCCTTCATCTTGGTGGTGATGTAAACGGACATTTCACCGTTGATGTCAGTGCTCATGCCGTCATCGTTGATCACTTTAACACCATTGTTCAGGAAGAAGGTTTCATAGTACCAGTAGTCCCAACCGGGGAAAACAGTTGCATACCGCTTGGTTGTGCCATCTTCGTTGAAGAGAGTGGCCTTCTCCATGAATTCATCCATTTCAGCGAAGGTCTTAGGCAGTTCGATGCCTTCCTCTTCAGCCATGGTCTTGTTGTAGTACATGACCTGGGTGGAAATGACGTAAGGAAGAGCAATCTGCTCACCATTGTAGCTGGTGGACAGAATCAGACCCTCACCGAAGTCCTCGATGTCATAATCAAATGCCTCGATATATGGATCCAGAACTTCGAGGATACCAGCTTCAGCAAAGTATGCTGGTTCAGAGCTGTTTACAGTTGCCAGAGCAGGTACCTGGCCAGAAGCAACTGCAGCGATCAACTGAGTCTCGATTTCAGCATAGTTGCCGATGTAAATAGGCTCAACTGTTACGTATGGATGTTCAGAGTTAAAACGGTCTACCATGTAGGTCAGAAACGGAGTGAGTTGATCTTCGTGAGCATGCCACCACTGGATGGTGATAGGCTCAGTGACTTCATAAGGATTGTTGGCTGCTGCGAACCCGACAGCAGATACTGCCATGACTAGTGCCAGCATCAAGGTCAACAACTTTTTCATCAAAATAGTCCCTCCTGTCGTTTTCCGACAAACGTAATGTGTTCTACTACCCTATTTGATATTATTCGTGTATAACCCTGTTGTCAAGCATTAACATTTTCTAATATTCATGTGCAATAGCGCCTTACGCTGGGTATACACTCCATGTCTCTGCTTGACCGAACCCCTGACCTCCCTTCTAACTGAAGTTCGCGACTCTATTTATTCGGTTTGATTCTCGTAAATCCTTCATGAAATGAAACATTTTCACGACTTTCTCCGATGTTATTTAATTCACAATCCTCAAGATTAACGCCAAACTGGCATTTCCAGGTAATAAGCAGACTCTAAAAGGAAAAAACTACTTAGTATGGAAATTAGTTTGTTGGATCAATACCGAGCTTCTTAAGACACTGTTATTTCAAAAATAAAGAGGACGGGATACAGTAAATGGAAACAAAACTTAAAGGCGTCATTCCCCCGATCATTACCCCCCTTACTGAAAGGGAAAAACTGGATCGGGAAGGCCTTCAGAAAATGGTGGACTATCTGATAGACGGTGGCGTCCACGGGCTTTTTGCCCTCGGTTCTACTGGAGAATTTGCCGCTCTAGATGAAACCATCCACGGAGAAACAGTCAAAGTGATTGTGGAGCACACCGCCGGAAGAGTCCCTGTGCTTGTAGGTGTCACCGGGGTTGGTACAGAACAAACCATAACTAACCTTAAACGGGCCCAAGACCTAGGGGCAGATGGAGCCGTAATCTCGCCGGGGTATTATTTCCCCTATACCCAGGCAGAACTGCTGCATCATTATGACCTGGTCTGCAGAGAAACCAAAATCCCCATTATGTTGTACAACGTACCAGTGAGAGCCCGCTCGCCGATTCACCTGGAAACTGTAAAGGCGCTGGCGCAATATGACCAAATTATAGGTATCAAAGACAGCTCAGGCAGCTTTAACTTCGTTCAAGAACTGATCGGTGCTGCTGAAACACTGCCCAACTTCGCTGTTTTCCAGGGTGATGAGCAGGCGATGGGTGCAGCAGTGCTCCTTGGTGCCGACGGCATCGTCCCAGGTATCGGCAACCTTGACCCCGTCCGCTGTGTTCAGCTGTACAATGCTGCGGTTGAGGGAGATAGGGAAAATGTCAACCGCCTCCAGTGGGAAATCAATGATGTGTGCCGCGTCTTTTCGCTTTCACAAGGGTCCCCCTATGGTGGACTCAAAGCTGCGCTGCACATGCTTGGCCTCTGCGAGCCTTATCCAGCTAAACCTGCTGCCTCACCTTCCGAAGAACAGCTGCAGGAAATCAAGGCGCTCCTAACCGAAAAAGGGCTGCTTAACTAGTATGATTTCAAAGCATCGACAAACAGCGGCCAAGAACGAGCCTGGTCGAGAGCAACACCTACGTTGGCATTAGGAGCCTTTCCGGTGATTCCATAGAAATCGCACACTGTGCGTCCATAGCAGAGGCCCCGGGCTGTTTCCACGGCCACATGCATCGGTTTGGTCTCAATCAAAGCGGGATCGATGGCGTAAGCTACAGCGCAGACGTCATGGATCGGCGGAGCTGAAAACTGCATGATCTGTCGATACGCTTCTCCGTAGTCTTCTAGCAGATCAACTACCAGCTGAGCCACAGGGGATTCGATAGTTCTGATTTCCTCCATCACTTCTGGGGGAACCTTGGCTTGGTGGGTCAAATCCAGCCCGATCATGGTCAATGGCACACCGCTCTCGAACACTATCTGTGCGGCTTCCGGATCAGCAAAGATATTGAATTCAGCTGCGGGAGTGTAATTCCCCAGTCCATACGCCCCGCCCATGAGGATGATTTCTTTTATACTTTCCCTGAGGCGGGGTTCTCTTAAGAAGGCCATGGCGAGATTTGTGAGCGGTCCAACGGGAATCAGCGTAATCTCGCCCGGAGCCTGCAGGCAGGTGCGGATAAGAAAATCGACGGCATGTTCATTTTCAGGTTCCCGCAGCGGCGGCGGAAAATCAGCGTTCCCCAGGCCTGAATCTCCGTGGATATCAGGGGAAATAACCTGCTCCCGCACTAAAGGGCGTGGCATACCGGCATATATTGGTACATCAATCCCTGCCAAGCTGCACACTTTAACCGTATTCATAAGGGTTTTCCCTAATACCTGGTTGCCTGCCACTACTGTGATAGCTTCCAGGCTGATGCTTGGATGCGCTGCAGCGAACAGAATCGCCATCGCATCATCATGACCTGTATCTACATCCAAAATAACTCTGCGCATGGGCAATCTCCTTCTTACAAACTATCTGAATCTATCATCTCGATGAGGAGGGTATCCATTGATAGTCGAAAAAATTTCTATCAATCCACTTAATCTAGAAAACAGCCAGGCCGAACTCACAACCTACGTGACAGACGGCGAACGGCAGAGGCCAGGTGTCCTGATCTGCCCAGGAGGTGCTTATCGCTTTATCTCAACTCGCGAAGCGGAAGCTGTAGCGCTGCAGTTCTGTGCAGCTGGATTCCATGCTTTTATCCTGACCTACACAGTGCCGCCAACAAACTACCGCCTCCCCCTGCTCGAGCTGTCGCAGGCTGTCTGTGCAATCAGAAAGCGTGCCGAGAGCTGGAAACTTGATCCAGACCGCATTGCGGTGTGCGGTTTTTCGGCTGGCGGACACTTAGTGGGCAGCCTCGGGGTACACTGGCACAAGCTGGATGATGCTCCCCACAATAAGCCGAATGCACTGATCTTGTCTTATCCTGTAATTACCTCAGGGGAGTACAAACATCCTGGCTCCATTGAAAACCTTCTAGGGGCAAATCCCACGCCTGAACTATTGGAGGAAATGTCCCTGGAAAAGCAGGTGAATGCGAATACTCCACCTACATTCCTGTGGCACACCGTTGAGGACGATGTGGTACCGGTGGAAAACAGCCTGATGTTTGCCTCCGCTCTCCAGAAAAACAAGATCCCCTTCGAGCTGCACATCTTTCCCCACGGACCACACGGCTTGTCCCTTGCCACAGTGGAAACAGATGATGGCAGAGGTATAAGTCCCCACGTAGCTCACTGGATAGATCTGTGCATCGAATGGTTGAAGGAATTGTTTCAATTTGCTTAGCTCGGAATCCTTTCCAGCGGTGCCGAAATTTCCTTCTCCGGGGAACAAACGCTAATCCACCCAGAAAACCACCTTTGCAATTTATCCGCTCTGGGTGGATAATTGCCCTGGAGGTGCATTTATGAAAAAGATATTAATTATCATGACTGTCCTGCTGCTCTCCTTCGGCGCCCTGTATTCTGCACAAGCTGCAGAAAAAGCGCACTACACTGTCCAGCCTGGCGATACCCTGTGGTCTATCGCTAATGAACTGGATACTACTGTTGTTGAACTTCTCGACCTCAACCCAGGCATTACTCCTGACCGCCTGCAGATCGGCCAGAAACTGGTCATTCCTGTAGAAGTACTGTGGAGCTACCATGTCGTCCAGCCAGGCGACAATGCCCAGTCTCTAGCCGCACAGTACAGAGTTCCTCTCGAGGGACTAATGGAAGCCAATAATCTAAAGAGCAAGAAGCTCACTGTTGGTGAAACCATTCGGATTCCAATGCATCTATATATCCCACCGGTTGAGGAAAAGGAGACTACTCACGTAGTTGAAATCGGTGAGACCCTATTCCAAATTGCAAAACAGTATGAAGTTACTCTCGCAGAGCTTGTCGAATGGAATAATCTTGAAGACCCTGATACAATCTTTGCAGGACAGAAACTCATTGTTGGCTGATAAGTAAAGGGCTGCTGGTTCGTGCCAGCAGCCCTCTTTTCGTGCACAAGTATTACTTGTTATAAGCTTCGTCGAGGAGAGACTGAATTACAGGAGCAACAGCGTCCATCTCGGACTTAGCACTGCCTGTGCCCATAGTGGCCTTAACCAACGCTTCATTCAGTTCATTTTCGAGGCCAGGGACGTTATCCCAGAGACGAGCTTTGTGCAGCATCTGCTTGATTGTTTCGAGAGAATCCCAATCCCGTACGTAGGGCAGGAAGAACTCGACAAACTCATCCTCGTATGCGTCCAGATCACGGTATTTACCGGTGGTTTCAAAGAGCATGTCAACCAAAGCTGCCAGAGCTGCAGGCTCTTTTTCGCTTACAGGCAGAACGAACATTTCAAAGCCCCATACTGGATTGACAAAGTCTTCAGCCCTTGGCCCCATTGGGAAGAATACCCAGCCAAAATCGAAGTCGACTTCGTTGGCATGGTCAGGCAGAGCGTACAAGTCCAGACGGAACATAGCAACCTTGCCCTTATTGAATTCAGCACGGATATCGTACTTATCACCAACCATAACGGCGCCATGTACCTGGTCGAGCTCTTTCCAGAGTTCAATTGCTTCGATCGCATCTGGTTCGTTCATAGCGTAGACAGCTTTGCCGTCGACCATCTTGAAGATGCCGCCCCCGTTGGAGTAGACAGCCATTTCTTGTTCGATTGGCCATGGGTCAAGTCTGGCACCAACGCCATATACATCAACTACACCGTCGCCATCAGTGTCTTTGGTCAAAGCGATGGCAAGTTCTTTCATGGTTTCCCAGTTCCACTTGCCTTCGTTCTGCAGTTCGTTTGGTGTAGGCAGGCCTGCTTCTACAAACATGTCACGGTTGTAGATCCAGCCCTGGGCAGAACCGATATCCATGTTCCGCTGATAGCTGCCGTTTACGGAAATACCGTAAGCTTTGCCCTGATAGCTCGAGTACAGTTCCCGCATGTATTTGTGAGAACCAGGCAGGCTCTCATAATACTCGTCAGTCAGTACATCATCGAGAGGCAGCAGAGCGCCGTTCCCAGCTAAGAGAGGCAACCAGCGGTTAGAGATGTAAATCAGGTCACCTACCGGGTCACCTGCAATGATGCTGGTCAGAATGCGGTGTTCTGCCCCATCCCAGTCGATCTGGACAAACTCAATCTTGCAGTTAAAAGCTTCCTCCACCTTCTCTAAGCGGCCGCGTCCTTCACCATCGGTGAAATAGCTCTTCATACCATCAGCTGCATGTCCAGCAATCTTAATTGTCCTGCCGCCAAGGTCATACTCAGCAGCCAGAGCTGGAACACTCATCAAAGCAACAGCAAGCAAAGTAAAAACTACAAGCAACCGTTTCATACTCAAAAACCTCCTTATTTGAGTTAGAAATAATTCCTGTTCAACAAAAGCGACAACCTTCGTTTCTCCTAAACGACGCTGCACATCCCTCCTATCCCACTAAACCTGTTTTCTCAATGCTTTCAATGAAGTATCTCTGCAGGAACGCGTACAACACCAAGACGGGCAGTACATAGAGAAGCATTCCTGCATTGTTGACCAGCTGAATATAGGTTCCTTCTACAGCTTTATTGGCCCATGGATAGTTGTACTGTGCGTTGATCCGCATCAAAGCCAGCTGCAGCAGGTTCTTCCCCTGCATAAAGAGATCAGTGTAGAATAAATCATTCCAGTTCCAGACAAACGAGAATAAAAACACGATCACAGCGATGGGAATCGCATTAGGCAGCATAATTGTAAAGAACGTCCTCAGGTGCCCTGCACCGTCCACATAAGCCGCTTCTTCTAGGCTTGTAGACATGCCACGAAAGAAGTTGCGTGTAATAAAGATAAACAGACCGCTGCGCTTCGCCGTCCCCGTCAAGGCCATGAGAACCATGGGCCAGAAGCTTCCCAAGAGGTTGATACCTGGCTCGGGCAGAATTCCCAACGGATTAAAATAGCGAAAGTTGAGAAAGAGCGGCACCATCACCATCTGCGGTGGAATGATGATCGAGAGAATTACCAAGGCAAAAACCAAGTTAGAACCTGGGTATCTCCACCGGGCAAAACCGTACCCGATAATCATCGTAGACGCCAATTCCAGCGTACTGAGGAGCACAGCATAGCCAAGCGTTGTCAGAACTGCTTTCGGATAATCGAGCATTTCCCAAGCCACTCTAAAGTTCAATGTTGTCAAGGTGCGGGGAACCCAGTTTACTGTCAAATCATACATATCTTCGGGGTGCATCACAGCTGCTGATATCTGCCGAAGCAGTGGGTATAGAATGATGAACCCTATGCCGGTAATCAGCACAAAGCGTGTCAAACCCCACAACCTTACTGCCAGCCGATCAAGTCTCATAATGCACCCCCTTAGAAACAAAGACAAAGGTCAGCATTAACAGTCCAATAATCAATAAGAAGTAGATCCACGACATGGCCGTACTAACCCCGAACCCGGCGCCGCTCCAGGCTGTGTCCTTAATAAGGTCTAATAACACGTTATCTGGTGCGGTAAATGAATCCACAATGGTATAAACCACATTCACCAACAGCAGCGGCGAAATCAGGGGGAAGGTAATCTTCCAAAAGACTTCCCAACTGGTGGCGCCTTCCATATGTGCTGCTTCATAAAGCGAGCTTGGTATCGATTGAAGGGCAGCCAAGAATATCAGTATCTGAATTCCAGATGACCGGATAATCACTGGGACCGCGTTAACTGCTTCAAAGATGAAGTTGACAAAGCCTAGAGGCAGCTTAAGATTTACTAAGAAGCTCTGCAGTACCGATAAAGGAATTAAGCCCGATTCGGACAGGCTCATCGCCTGCTGCATGTAGTCAGCCTGCTGCATCTTGAGGGTGATTTCCGCCCCCATCACCACCGGCAGGAAGAAGATCACTCTCGCCAAAGTTCTGCCTGGAAATTTTTGGTTGAGCAGGTTCGCGGCAAAGAAGCTGAAAATCAAGATCACCGGGATCTGTGTCAGCATGGTCACGGCCGTTTCCGCAAACACTTGACGGAAGCGGGGATCTACAAACAGCGCGTGGCGATAGTTTTCCAGCCCCACAAAATCCAGCTCGTAGCCTGTGGGCACTATCGTCAGCTTGCTCAGGCTGAAGATAACAGACTGGATGAAGGGATAGGCTAAGAACGCCCCAAAGCCCAGGATAAACGGGAGCGTAAACAGCAGCCCCAAGAGGCTCTTTTGTGCCTTCAGGCTGAGTCTAGGCGGCCTGCGCATCACAATTCCCCTCCTCTGATCCGCTGAAACGATTTCGGCGGGACTCTCACTTCGCCCACTACTGCTTCACCTTCTCCGAAGTTAACCACCACAGCATCGCCATTGGCAAACCAGGTGATAGTCAGATCAGGCCCCAGCTTCTCATGTGCCCAAATTCTCTCGCCGGCTAAATCTCCCAAGGCCTCGTTATACTCCTGGTAGATAGCCGCCGCTTGTGGCCCCCAGTGCTCCCACTCCACACTGAGAAAGTGCGCATACTCTGTATCCTTCAGCACTGACGGATCTTCCCAGACTAATAAGAAGTACAGCCCACTGGCTGTTTGTGCCGCCCTGAGCACACTCTCAGCAGGGTCAACAGCCAAGTTCACCGGTTCCCCTGCGTAATCCAAAAAGCCGTGCAGCACCATCTGCAGGAAGGGCACTTCTTCATCGACTAGGTTGAAGCCGCTGCCTGTCTGGGGGACATTCACGAGCGATGTTGCGTAAGGCAGAACAAAGGCATTGGCTCCGTCAACTTGAAGCGCGTATCCAAGCTCCGTCAGCTTGGCGAGTTCTTGCTCCACCAGTCTCTGCGAGTCAGCTCGGTCCAGCACCCGCGCCGGGTCACGCTGCAGATCTGCATGAAGTTCCCTACCCACACTGGGAAGGGCCAACCCGGGAATCTCGAGTTCCTGATATTCCTTCAAGAACTTGCTGACTAAGCTTTCTAACACCCGCGGTGATAAGATGTAACGGGTAGGCTTGCTTAACGCACTGAGAGTAACCGGATCATAATCGGGTTTTTGGGCATACAGCCCATTCACTGCCCGGGCAGCATCCCGGGAAGGACGAAATCCATCGAGCACACCTGCCCGCTGCACAGTGAGGAGCTCTACACCTGGGAAAAACGCTGCTCCATGCTCTGCCAAAAATCGGCTCAAGCGCTTGAGATCCTCACTGTTTCCCAGCCCTGGAGCTAGCCTAACCCTGCTTGGATAGCGATGATGTATTCCGCCGTCCATCCACCCTGAGTACCGTAGGCTGAGGTTTTTCATACCCTGTTTCAGCAGAGAGGAAACCATAGCCTGGGCCTGATCAAAGGTGGTCAGAGGCAGCTGTACCTCCCGTGCCACACCCAACACGGGCTGCACCTTGGGCACCACACCCAAAACTTCTAAGAAAAACGGGATGTTCTGTTGTGACGCTCGCTCCAGCAGTTTACCACGACTTACGAGATAGTCTTGATAGCGCCTGGCCATGCCGGAATAATCGGCTTCTTCTCCATAAAGAAACTCGTATCTGAC
>CALKAR010000223.1 GCA_937988745.1 uncultured Peptococcaceae bacterium | reverse complement strand
TCACACAACGACGAGCTATTAATCAACACGGGAACAAGAAAAAAAATTCGTGAAGCACTCTCTCGTCAAAAATCTTACGCACTTCAAAACAGGAATATCATCTTAGCTTTGCAGGAAATGTACTCAATCATCAAACAGCTCAATGCCGAGGAATATATCACTATAAAAGACGCCCTTGAACTTTGGCAGACGAGCTCATCCGATGAAACCATAACCCTTTATGATAAAGACTCCCTCAGAAAAATACGGTTTTTACTATCTACTTTACTGCCAGAAATTCAAATAGAAATACAGCCTTCTAACACTGTTCGCAGCACTAAAACCCCAAATACACTGAAAGACTCAGGTTCTCATTTTAAGCTCGTTACCGATGGTTTTATTTCAACACAACAAATGCTTAAAAGGCTACTGTTTGTACTGTTAGTATATTTTTCACAACAATCAAGATAAAGCATGAGGCGGAAGTCTGCCCGCCTCATGCATATTAAATGAGCTTCTCATCCTCAAGTCCTGTAACTGACGTAATCGTACCCCCTACTTCCTCCAAGTCACCAAGCTTGTGTTTTTCACTTGGAGTATATTCAACGAATACATAGTACCCATAAAGCTGGGACTTAATAAAGTCATCGCGCTGCTCAACACCGAAAATATATTTGTGAATTTTCGTTCCACCCCCATATTCCCTTAGTCCAACTCGATTCTGGGAGTCATCGACATACACAACTAAACCTTTCATAGACTTTTGGTTCTTCGACTCTTGTGGTAAGTTTGCGGCTCGAACAAATTCAATTTCTCGATTTTCCCCATTAACAGTAATGGCAAAAGTTTCAGCCTTACGGTTTCTGGCTAAAACTTCTGTCACTAAAAGTGATACAAGTTCTTTTTCAACCTCAGTTTCAACCACCACCACTTGATCACTTTGACCGGCATACTCGGCCATATTGGATGACTTAATAATCTTTATTTTATGTGGATCACTGCCCGATTTTTCTGACACTAGAACCATAGACTTAAGAGAATTTTCCACTATCTGCTGAAACTGAGCAACTAGAGACTCAATGTCAAAATCTGCATCAGGCTGATACTTTAGAACCAGGTTTCGCGCCACAAGCTTGCTGTTGGCATCAAGAGCTTCAACAATAGTGCATTTTAAAAACTGTTTCATATCTGTGTTGATTTTTTTGTTAAGAAACCTCTCGACTTCATTCTGTATCTTTAAAACACCTCCCTGATTTTCTGAGTTTTTACCATCCCAGCTAAACACGGCAGCATCATCTTTTTTGGTTTCTGCATGTGCGCGTTCTAAAGACATTAGAATTTTTTCTTTGAACTCTTGTTTAATCATAAAACACCTCTTTTTATTTAAAAATAGCTATACAAAACAGACAAAATTGTATTTGAAACACAGATCCATCTGTTTTGGATAGGTATTAAAAATAATTAATCAAACCAATTAGACAAGCCTTGCAGAACTTATTAAAGCCCACATTTAAAAATATTCATCTATGGTTTTTTGACATAGGGAATCTGCGCTGAAATTACCCAAAAATTAAAAACCAGGTAATTCCGCGTTCTTTTTAGCCACCCCAGGACAGGGTGCCGTGATGCGCTGATGCGCCTTCGTAGCTCAACGCCGCCACTAGAACGGCGTGAGGTTTTGCTGTCATTTTGCAGCTTCTTTATCAGCTGCGAGATGCATTCGCTCTCGCAGGTATCAATGATGCCAATTTAACACCGTTAATTTTTTCTGCAAGCGGAACGTGTCAATCATCTCCAGCATCATCTGGCTGTCAGCTCCCCTGTTAATGCCCAGCAGCTCACGTAGTAGCGCCATTCGCACTTTGGTTGCAGCAGCCTCGTCCATGGTGAGGCGAAATCGCTCCTGTTGCTCTAGCGGCCACGCATGATAAAGCGGGTTGGCGACCCATTAAAGCCCGACGTATAGCAACCTATATGCGATTGTGGTCGTCCAATTGAATCTCTCATAATTAACGACAAAAACCGCCAAGGTGTGGCGGTTTCTGATTCTGGTTGTAACAAGGCCTGCCCTACGTGTCTAGCCGCTTATACACCCGATCATCCAGCTCGGACTTCGCATACCAAAAATAGTCCGGCATTCCTTCAAATGCTTGACGACACCGACTTACCTCAGCCGATAGCTTGTCACATAGTCGAACAATTGTCTCAGGCAGGTATTGAGGTTGATGTCGTCCGACTTTCACGGTAAACACCGATGCCAATGCTTCGAACAGATTCGGTTTCATCCGGCGCAGGTCCTCAAGCGGTTTAGCCAGAATCATCAGGGTAAACGCCTCATGCTGACCACACACGCCTAGGTCGGAATCGTTATAAAACAACCTGACCTTCCCCAAGTCATGCAGCAGCCCACCCAGAAAGCAGATGCACACTGATGCGTGTCCCAAGCTGTACTGCCTAGCCATGGAAGCTGCGCTGCTGGCAACTTGGTAGCTGTGCTCCAGCAAGCCTCCTGGGTAGTTATGGTGGTGGTGATGACTGGCTTTGGCACGATAAAACTGTTCCATCAGCCCATCGTCACTGAGTACTGCATAATAAAAGCTTCTGAGTTCAGGTATTTTGATTGCACCCAACATGCGCCAAAGCATGCACAGGATGTACTCTTGGCCAGGCAGCACCCAACCAAAATGCCGGCTTAACAAGGCTTCATCCTGCTCACCATAAACCACATGCGGCTGCTCAATGATTTGATCACCACGCATGCTAATAATCACGAGTTCACCTTCTGGCCGGACCGTGCGAAATAACCCGCCTGAGTCCTTGATAACCAGCTTTTTACCGGGCATTTTCAGCTCCCACAGCTCTGTGTTCGGCATAACCTTGGCCCAAGCCAGTTGCTGAGCTGCAGGCACAGTAGATACGTTATTCATGACCAATCTCCTGATCCAGATTAGCTTGTAGCAACCGCTCAAAAGCTGAGCCATCCTGACGTGTCAAATTTGGCACGTAACGTGAGTAGACTCGAAAGAGCATCTCTGTTGTGGTATGCCCCATTTGCCTGGCAATCCACTCTGGAGTTTCTCCAGCTGCCAGCCAGAGCGTGGCTGCAGTGTGCCGTGTCTGATATGGCGGACGGCGTTTCAATCCAAGAAGCCGTAGCGTTGGGTGCCAGACTCTCGCAGTGACGTTGTGGTGGTAAAGTGGATTACCATCACGGTTACAAAACACAAACTGGGCACTTCCTGTAACCTCTCGTTGCCGCTGCAGTGCTTCGTATACCGGCTGAGACATGAAGATTTCTCGCTGGGAGCCGTCAGTTTTGGTGTAAGTCATCTGATTGTTTACGACCGTTTCGCGTATCAAAATCTGCCGGCGCTCGAAGTCAATGTATCGCCACTTCAGTCCATCAACTTCCCCGGTCCGCATTCCGGTAAAAAATCGGATCAGGTAGTAGTCTCGGTAGTCTGGGCGCACTCTGCTCAAAAACAGGTTCACCTCTTCCAGTGAAAACGGATCTATATCAGTCCTCTGGACCCTCAGCGATTTCACTCCGAGAAAAGGTGAGTTAAAATTAAATCGCTCGGCGGCCTCATTCATAATCATCCTGAGTGGGGTCATCACTTTGTTGATTGATGACGCCTTCAGGGGTGTGCTTTTTCGTAGCGGATCTTTGCCGAGAGTTGCACGAAATTGCAGCACTTCTGCTTTGGTGATGTCGTCGAGCCTTTTTTCTCCAAATGCCGGTAAGGCATAGGCGTTCAGCACACCCACTACAGCCAGATAGTGGCTGTCACGCCATTCAATTCTTTTCTCCATCAGCCAGGTTTCGGTAAATTCCGCAAACAAAGGCAGTAGTTCCACAGGCTCAGACGGTTGTGTCCCTGCAAGCAAACGCTCCTGCTTCACCTCAAGCTCATCAAACACCTTGGCACGAGAGCTTTCAGGAAAATAGTTGCGGTACACAAAGGTGCCCAGGGTGATTTCTGCTTCAATCCGTTCACAGATTTTCTCCATTCGCTTGCGGTGTGCAGGCGTATCGCTGAGTTTGGTGTACTCACGGCACCGCTTGCCTTTATAACGAAAATCAAAATACAACAAACCATTTCGTACATTTACAGCAGCCATGCTCCACCTCCTAGCGCATGCCCATCATCAGCGAGTCAAGGCTTGGCGCCTTGTACATATCAGCTTCAATTTTTTCCCACAGATACAAAATCTTGCGGCCACCAAACGGGCGAATGTAGTGGATGCCTTCCAGCAAAACCGAGTCCTTCAGCTGGTTACGAATCGTGCGGGCGTCATACTTGATACGCTCGGACAGCTCAGCAGTGGTGAGATAAGTGAGTGACATAGCCTTCATCCTCGAGTAAAGTAAAAAACACTAGCAGAGGTTTTTGATCTGCTGGAGACCATAATAGCCTGCAAATAACCTTTTGCAAGCCTTTTTTATCTACTGGAGAGCATTTAGGGCTTTTGCAGATGATTAAGTGCCATT
>CALKAR010000222.1 GCA_937988745.1 uncultured Peptococcaceae bacterium | reverse complement strand
CTGGTGGAGGCCAATGTCCCATTGTCTGGGATGTCCGGCTACGTTGGCGACCTGCGTTCCCGCACTCAGGGCCGTGCAAACTACTCGATGGTCTTCGACTCCTACGCTGAGGTTCCATCCTCCGTTGCTCAGGAGATCATCGAAGAGCGCACCGGCGCTAAGTAAGCTACCTGCTTACCACGCTGTCTGACTAAGGCTGGGTTGGTTCTTCGCCAGTTGAACCGACCTTAAGCCCAGGCGGTATACTGGGAGGGTAGGGGTCACGCTGAATTAGCAGGTCACATCCTGTTGCTTGAGCTGGCCGTTACCCTCCTAGGATCCGAGATGATTCTTGTAGAGGACTAACGTCCGCACAAATCTTCCGCGGGATGCTCAAATCACCTTTAGCTGGTTTGAAAAATCCGTGGCATAAATCTAGGATCGTGTAACTGGCACGAAAAGAAAGCGTCATCGGCGCTTGGGCCTATCCCCCGGGATATTCCTCAAGTGCCGTGACATCTGTCAACCCCGTGGCTGCGAGAGTCGTAGTCACAATGAAGTCCAGGAGGACATACAGTGGCAAAGGCTAAGTTTGAGCGTTCGAAGCCGCACGTAAACATCGGCACCATCGGACACGTCGACCACGGTAAGACCACCACGACCGCAGCTATCACCAAGGTTCTGGCTGACCAGTACCCTGATGAGAACGAAGCGTTCGCTTACGACATGATCGATAAGGCTCCTGAGGAGAAGGAGCGTGGTATTACCATTAACATCTCCCACGTTGAGTACTCCACCCCTAAGCGCCACTACGCACACGTAGACGCTCCAGGCCACGCCGACTACATCAAGAACATGATTACCGGTGCTGCTCAGATGGACGGCGCTATCTTGGTTGTTGCTGCAACCGACGGCCCAATGCCACAGACCCGTGAGCACGTTCTTCTTGCTCGCCAGGTTGGCGTTCCTTACATCCTCGTTGCACTGAACAAGTGTGACATGGTTGACGATGAGGAAATCATCGAGCTCGTTGAGATGGAAGTTCGTGAACTTCTGGCTGAGCAGGAGTTCGACGAGGAAGCTCCTATCGTTCACATTTCCGCTCTGGGCGCCCTGAACGGCGAAGAGAAGTGGGTACAGTCCATCGTTGACCTGATGCAGGCTTGCGATGACTCCATCCCAGACCCAGTTCGTGAAACCGATAAGCCATTCCTGATGCCTATCGAGGACATCTTCACCATTACCGGTCGTGGCACCGTTGTTACCGGTCGTGTTGAGCGCGGTCAGCTGAACGTCAACGAAGACATCGAGATCATCGGTATCCAGGAGAAGTCCCTCTCCACCACCGTTACCGGTATCGAGATGTTCCGTAAGATGATGGACTACACCGAGGCTGGCGACAACTGTGGTCTGCTTCTGCGTGGTACCAAGCGTGAAGAGGTTGAGCGCGGTCAGGTTGCTATTAAGCCAGGCGCTTACACCCCTCACCGCAAGTTCGAGGGCTCCGTCTACGTCCTGAAGAAGGAAGAGGGCGGCCGCCACACCCCATTCATGGACAACTACCGTCCACAGTTCTACTTCCGCACCACCGACGTTACCGGTGTTGTGAAGTTGCCTGAGGGTGTCGAGATGGTCATGCCTGGCGACAACGTCGACATGTCTGTTGAGCTCATCCAGCCAGTTGCTATGGACGAGGGCCTGCGCTTCGCTATCCGCGAAGGCTCCCGTACCGTTGGTGCTGGTCGTGTGACCAAGGTTGTTGAGTAAATCTTTACTCTCTAACTAACGCATAATCCGCTTTCTTCCTCCGGGAAGAAAGCGGATTTCGCTGTTTTACCTACTTGCCTAGCTTCAGCTCGTCGTCGCACCACGGGGTAGTCGGGCTTAGCATGGCAGACAAGCCCGTCAGCCCGGTAGCCGAGCTGCGGCACGCCTAGCCTGAGGTGCGTAGACCTGTCGCAAGCCCGTTCATGGTCACCTGGATGGTCTTGGAGACCAAGAATGTATCCTCGCCCGCACGGTAGCGGCGCAGCAACTCAATCTGGATGGCGTTGAGCGGCAGTAAGTATGGATAGCGTCGCTGTACTGAACGCTCCAAACGCTCATTACCAGCCATGAGCGAATCATGACCAGTGATGCGGCAGAATA
>CALKAR010000221.1 GCA_937988745.1 uncultured Peptococcaceae bacterium | reverse complement strand
TCTTCTTCTTTTTTTCTAAGCCGATTTCCTGTCCTACAGTAACTTTACACTAAGGTTAAAAATAAAATTCCTTCCCCCTGCACAAATGCTCTGCGTTAGCGTAAAGTTTTGGTAGGCGGTGGCAGGAAAAACGCGTGTGGAGATAAAAATAGAGACCTCGCACCAACAGATAGACAGAAAGGAGCGAGGTCTCATGAAGAGCGATGGCGTAGACATCGCCCTCAACCCTAGTGTACTGGATTTTGTAGAGGATATCAAGACTTTGGAGCAAGCCTGTTTGGCTGTAGCACGCCATTTGTTTGTTGCATTGATAGAGGCCCTTGATGACGCCTTATTGGCGCAAAAACCCAAACACTACAAATGCGTGGGTAAGAGGCGTAGGACGCTTTCCACACTGATAGGAGACATTGTGATACACCGTCGCCTATACGTTCATGCCTCAAAGAAGCGAGGCAAGAAGAAAGGCAGTAAAGCTCGTTTTCTGCTGGACGAGAGACTGAATATCCAACCTCGCCGGCGTGTAACCCACGGATTATTGCGACTTATAGTGTCGGCTGCTACGCGCCTAAGTTTTCGAGAAGTATCGGAGATGCTCGAGGAAGCCGGTTTCCCAAGGATTAGCCATACCACCATTCACAATGAGGTTCGCCGATATGGTGAATTACAAAGCCAAGTGCTGCAGCAATCAAAAGAGCTGTTATTTGTAGCTGGTCAGAGAGTGGAGAACGTCGAGCTAAGAAAGGTGCCCGTGCTGTTCATTGAAGCAGATGGCATTATAGTTAACTGTCAGGGCGCAGACACCACGAAACTAGAACTGAAACTGGCTGCGATTCATGAGGGCTGGGAAGAATTGGGTAAGCGGCGCAAGTTAAAGAAAGCGACAACTGTGATAGGCCTGTTTAATGGTGGAGACGATTTTTGGGAGACGGTTACAGCACAGCTGATGAAAACATACGACCTAACGGATACTCAGATTGTTATTAACGGAGATGGAGCGGACTGGATACAGAAGACAGCTAAGGATTATTTTGCTGATGCTATAGTCCAACTTGATAGGTACCATCTCATCAGGGACCTTCGTCTTGCGGTAGGTCAAAAGGCTGCTAATGATTTGTTGGCACAACTAGATAGGGGAGATGTAACCGTATTCGTAGATACTCTTGAGGCGATGGCTCCGAGGATTCCGGAAAAACGTCGAGAGGTTTACGGGAAACTACTCAATCTATTTAAGAAGTATCCAGAGCATTTGTTGGACTACCGTCACCGCCTAGGCAATGAGTATGAGGGAATAAGGCTTCACGGGATGGGTGCAGCAGAAACAATGGTTGACAAGAAGGTAGCAAACCGCATGAAGAAACGAGGCATGCTGTGGAGCCGTATTGGCGCTTGTGCAATGGCATCGCTGCTAATGCTTCGCAGCAACGATCAACTATTCCAATGGCTAGACCGTCATCCCGAGAATGATGTTCTTAATCCTGTTCCCAGGTTGCGCCAGCAAGTGATAACTAGCGGCCATGAAGCACCAGGTGAATGGCTGAGAGTAGCAATGCCTAGCTTAGGGTACTCTACGAAACCCTGGGTGATAGCTCTACGGAACCTCAGCGGCTTCAGCACAGCTTTATGAACACCAATTGTGGCGAGGTCTCTCGCCTACTAAAGCTTGACGCGTACTCCCGCCATTTTTCGTGTTGACAAGCAGTAGTTTCTGTGGTACTATAAGTAAGCTGTCGCAAACGACAGTCTGGACTTTGAAAACTAAACAGCAGAAGTGCGGGTAACTTTTAAGAAA
>CALKAR010000220.1 GCA_937988745.1 uncultured Peptococcaceae bacterium | reverse complement strand
TACTGATCGATGCAGGCTTAGTTACACCGGATACACAACTTGTCTCCCCACCAATTGTTGAACCAGGGTTGATTGAACACCTGAAAGCGATCCGTGAGCACAGGTTCGTATCCGTGATAATGGAGGGTTTGTGATGGCGACAATTGAGGAGAGGCTTGATCGGATATATGAAATCATTCAAACAGAGGAGTTCATGACCAATAAGGGTCTTGGCAATGAAATAGGCTTTTACATTTTTGATTACGATCCCGAAGACGAAATGCTCGTTCGGGCTCACATACAGGCACTAAAGAATCGACTAAATACTCCTAGTTCGAAGCGGCGTGTAGTGGAGTTCGACTTGTACTCCATACTGCTGAAGATCCTCGAAAGTGAGAACCTCCTTACTGAATTAGGTTCCCTAGAAGCGGAATATGGATCAGAGTATTTGCTCGAGGCAGTTCGAGATATAGCGAGTCCCGAAGTCTATGTACAGTTCATTGAATCACAGGTCGAAGGCTACGATCTAGTGTTTTTGACCGGAGTGGGTAGGGTTTGGCCTGTTGTGCGGTCCCATACTGTGTTGAACAATCTTCATCACGTTTTGGACAAGACTCCTGTGATCATGTTCTTTCCAGGAAGGTATGACGGAACCGAGCTGCGACTATTTGGTCGCATTAAGGATGACAACTATTACCGGGCGTTTTCACTAGTACCAAGGTAGGGGGATCGGGAATGAGAATCAGCGATATGTTTCAGAAACCGATCGACCGGGATATTAAAGGCGTGATTAAGGTCGGTCAAACGGATGAAGAGAACGTTTTTCAGGAACTTGAGGAGTATGTTGTTACAAAACAGTTGGCCCGCCACTTCAGGGATTTCTTTGATGCGTACCAACAGAGCCTCCATAGGCCAACGGATAATATGGGAGTCTGGATTTCCGGATTCTTTGGTTCCGGTAAATCACACTTCTTGAAAATCCTCGCCTATCTGTTGGAAAACAAGGAAGTGGAGGGGAAAAAGGCGATCGACTTTTTCCAAGATAAGATCGATGATCCGATAGTCTACGCTAATATGAGACAGGCGGGTCAAGCGTCATGTGATGTAATCCTGTTTAACATCGATTCCAAGAGTAATTATGACGTGAAAAACACAAAAGAGGCCTTGATCAAGGTCTTTGTCAAAGTTTTCTATGAAATGCAGGGGTATTATGGGGACAAGCCTTGGATTGCCGATATGGAAAGCGCCCTAGATCAAGAAGGCGTCTATGAAAAGTTTAAGGCGGAAATCAAGGAGTTAACCGGTGAGGAATGGGAGAAACGCAGACGCCGAGTATTACTGGATCGAGACAATGTCATAACCGCATTGCAGCGTGCTCGTAATATGAGTTACGAGTCAGCTCTTGAGTGGTTTAACGCCAAAGATGATAACTTTGACTTGAGTATTGAGCGATTTGCCCAAATAGTCAAAGAGTACCTTGACAGCAAAGGGCCTGATCACCGCATTGTTTTCTTGGTCGACGAGATGGGTCAGTATATTGGCGATAACAACAATATGATGCTCAACCTGCAGACCATTGTCGAAGAGCTTGGTGTTCATTGTCACGGGCGCGCTTGGGTTCTGGTGACTTCCCAGGAGGATCTTGATTCCATTATCAAAGGTCTAGGAACGTCCAAAGAAAATGATTTTTCGAAAATTCAGGGCCGTTTTCACACTCGTCTGAACTTAACAAGTGCAAATGTAGACGAAGTCATTAAGCGGCGCATTCTTGAAAAGAAAGAGGCAGTCGCCGAAAGTCTGCGTCTCTATTATGATCAAAAGAGTGCAGTCTTGCGCAATCTAATGACTTTTGCGCCGGGTACTCCGGAAATGAAAAGCTACGCGGATCGAAATGACTTCGCGGAAGTCTACCCGTTTGTACCGTATCAGTTCAACCTGCTTCAGAAGGTATTTACAGGGATCAGAGAACATGCTTCCTCCGGCCGCCATCTAGCCTCAGGGGAACGCTCTTTGCTCAGCGCGTTTCAAGAAGCGCTCTTGATGCATGCAAACGCGGACCTCGGTGTCTTAGTTCCTTTTCAAGACTTCTATGAGTCTATTAAGAGCTTCTTGGATTCTTCTGTTAGTCAAGTGATCGAACAGGCAGAATCTAACAGCCAACTCAAAGAAGAAGATATAGGCGTTCTCAAGCTGCTGTTTATGATCAAGTATGTCAAAGAAATGCCTGCCAAAATCGATAACTTGACGACGCTGATGGTAAGCCATGTTGAGGAAGACAAGCTCGCTTTACGAGATCGGATCCTAGCTTCTTTAAGACGTCTCGAGGAGCAAACCCTAATCCATAAAAATGGTGATGAATACGAGTTCCTGACGAATGAAGAACAGGAAGTGAACCGCGAGATTAAGCGTATCGAGGTTGACGACCACGAGCTCTGTAGAAAGATCGGCGATATCATCTTTGAAGAAATCTATCCGGCTCGGAGGTACCGTCATGACAACAGGTACGATTTTTCATTTAACCAAATGATTGACGATAAACCACGTGGACCACAAGATGGGGAGATTAGTCTTCAGATTGTCACTCCTATCGCCGGTGCCGCCTATGATAGTCAGCACTATCGTACTCTAAGTTCTCTTAATCATACTCATATCTATATTGTTCTCCCCGATGACAGGGAGTTCATAGACGAAATAGAGGGTGCTCTAAAGATTGAGACCTACCGCAGGCGAAGCAGCTCTACGAGACTCGCCCAAAATGTGTTGAGCATCATTAACAGTAAAGTTAGTGAACTCGGGACTCGGTATGATCGAGCCCGCTCTCTCTTGGCAGCGGCCATCGGTGAAGCTGAAGTCTATGCACGCGGTGAGCGACTAGATATTCGTACAAAGAATCCCAAGGATAAGATCGATCAGGCCCTGAAGGGACTAGTTGAGATCCTGTACAGAAATCTGCACTACGTCCAGGAGTTCACTTCTAGTGTGGACGAGTTGCGCCATATGTTGGCAGATAGAAAGAACCGGACTTCCCTCCAAGAGGACGAGCTAAACAAACAGGCTCTGGAAGCGGTTAAGGCCTTCATCGACCGCAGAGACTACCTGAACCAGCGAGTAACGATGAAGGATATCCTCGATCAATTCAGACGTTCACCATACGGCTGGAATGACTTGGATATCGCTGCAATTGTGGCCAGACTATTTATCAGACAAGAGATTCGTCTGCAGTATGGGGGAGACGACCTAACCCCAAGTGATCCTGCAATTCCAGACTATCTCACCAAGCGTAATGAAGTAGAGCGGCTCGTTATCAGAAAACGTATCGGAGTTGCACCCGAGTTAATCCACAGTGTTAGAAGTATTGGCCAGCAGGTTTTCCATCAAGCGTCCTTTTCGTTGGATGAAGATGAGTTGATGAACCAGCTGAAGGCTCAGATAGCATCGCAATTAAGCCAAGCAGAGCGCTTGAGCGAAAGGTATCAGGATGGACGTAGCTCCAAGTATCCTGGTCAAGATGTAGTCACGCAGTCGAGAACGTTTTTCGCCGAGCTCTTGAGACTCCGCGAACCTGCATTGTTTTTTGCGGAGATAGAGAAAGAGCGGACCACTCTAGAGCACTTTGTCCGCCAGTTAGATATGGTCAGAGGATTTTTTGACACACAGAAGGCGGCGTTTGATGAAGGTCTCAGGGTGATGGAGATCTTTGAAGAGAACAAGAGCTTTGTTAGTGCAGAAGAAGTGTTGGGCCCTGTGGAAAGGATTAGAGAAATCATTGAGAGTCCAAGCCCGTATGGGGAAATCCATAGGCTGCCGGTTTTGAGAGACGAGTTTAACAAGGCTTTTCTGGCCCTACTAGAAAAGGCTTGTGAGCCAATCGAGAAGGAAATTCGGGCCGATTACGATTTGATCTTGGAAGCTTTGGCTAAACATGATTTCGATGAAGCTTTCCAAGAGAAGGTTAAAGCCCCATTTGAAAGACTGTTAAGGGAGATTCAGACAGTAAACAGCTTCCTGAAGGCCTATGCCATGGAGAAAGAAAGCCAAAATCACAGGAATAAAGCCTGGCATCTGATTGAACTTGAGCTAGCAAAAGATAAAGGAAACTCTGAAGGCTATACGGTTGAACCCCAGCAACCCGACAGAGTCTTCGAGCGCCGCCAAGTTAGTGCCAGGGAACTCTTCCGCGGTCAAGTTGTCTTGAGAAGCGACGAGGATATTGAGGCCCTCCTGTCGCGACTCAGGGATCGATTGACCAAAATGCGTAGAGGTAACGAGGAGATTGAAATTATCTGGTAATACAGGGGGGACATACCTTGGACAAGTCTGCAATCAAGAAGTTTGCCATTGAGGCCCGCAAGAGGCTTATCGAGCAGGTTAAGCAAAAGGCGTTTGAAATAGGGATTACCGCCGATCGGATTGAGCAGTATGAAGAAGTTGATGGATATGTCATCGTCCACGGAAAAGCGCGTAATGGCGAGTTTAAGAAGCAAAGGGAGCAGCTCATTTCGGCTATAGAGAGCAAAGGTTATGAGCAGGTAATGGAAGAGATGGCCTATACCTGGTTTAACCGCTTTATTTCTCTCCGTTTTATGGAAGTAAACGGCTATTTGCCGATAGGTGTACGAGTGCTATCGTCTGAGGACCCAACTAGAACGGAACCGGATGTCTTTAGAGAAGTAGTGGCTGTTTCGAAGCATTTGGATCTTGACCTAGATAAGGTATTCGAATTGCAGGACCAAGGAGATGACGAGGGACTTTTCAAGTACATCATTCTCAAACTCTGCAATGTCTTGCATGAAGTTCTTCCCTTTATGTTTGAGAAAATCAATGACTATTCGGAACTGCTTTTTCCAAACAACTTACTGATTGAGGATTCTGTCATTCGTCAGATGGTCACTACCATTCCAGAAGAGGACTGGAAGGAAGTAGAGATTATTGGGTGGCTGTATCAGTTTTATGTTTCGGAGAAGAAAGACGAGGTATTCGCAGGTCTGAAGAAA
>CALKAR010000219.1 GCA_937988745.1 uncultured Peptococcaceae bacterium | reverse complement strand
CAGCAATACCCATCGATACTCCGCCGATAGAAAGGTAGCTCTTGCCCCGCATGGTAGCGACTGCCAGGCCTGCCCGGGTGAACTGGAGGATTTTCTCTGCTACATCTTCGGGAATGGTCTCATCATCTGCGTCCTGCACGTCGCGGCCGTAGATTGTAAAGACAGGCATTCCTTTTTGGGAATAACCAGCCTCAGCTGCAGCAAGATAGACTGCTCCTGGCCTTTCAGTACCGTTGAAGCCCCAGATTGCCTTTGGCATGAGGGGATCCATATCGAAGGTTTCGGAACCGTAAGCCCAGCATGGTGTCACGGTGATGGTAACGCCGACGCCTTCTTGCTCAAAGAGTTCGGCACAGCGGGCTGCTTCTGCTACCCGGCCGATTGTAAAATCAGGGACAACGCATTCTACAGAAAGGCCGTTAGCATGGCGTACGTTGTCGGAAATCAGCTTGGCCACCCGCTTTGCCATATTCATGGTTTGATCTTCTAAAGCTTCTCGTACACCGCGTCTGCGCCCATCAATAATCGGCCTGATCCCCACCTTGGGTACTCGGCCGTGCAGCCTGTTTTGAGGCTCATTCAACTTGAAACCAGACATTGAGATTCCTCCTTGATATTACTTGTTAATGAATGGGTGTCTGCCAGGCATATTCATTGCTTTTCGTAGTTCCAAAAGCCTTTCCACTTCATGCTCAGGCAGCTCCTTTGGACCGCCCATAAGCTCAGTTAAGAACAGTAGCTGGGCATAAAACTCAAGGGCTTCCATCTTGTAATAGGCTGTGATTAAATCCTTACCCCAAGCCAGAGCCCCGTGATTCTGCAGAAGAACCGCATCATGGGTATCTAAGAACGGTTCAATAGAATCTGGGATCTCAGGCGTAGACGGCAGCCCGTACTTGGCAATCGGTACTTCCCCAAGGGATAGCGTCGATTCGGGCATGATCTGCTTAGTGAGAGGCACGCCTCGAATGGCAAAGCTGGTGGCATACATGGGATGCGCATGCACCACAGCATTCACATCAGGTCTCCTCTTATAGACCCGCAGGTGCATTTTCACTTCCGATGAAGGTCTGTGGATTCCATCAGACTCTAGAACATTACCTTCCAGGTCCACCTTACAGAGCATATCTGGGGTCATAAACCCCTTACTTACCCCGGTTGGGGTACACAGTATCTCGTTCTCACTGATTTTCACGGAAAAGTTTCCGTCATTGGCAGCTACCATACCCCTGTCCCAGACGCGCCTGCCGATATCACACATCAGCTGCCTAAGTTCAAGTTCCTGACTCAAGATATTCCCTCCTACATTCTCGGGCTGTAGTGTTTCACTGCAAAAGACTGCTGCACAACCTGCCGGCCCTCTTCAATGTCCTTGATCCGATTCAAAGCTTTCAACTGCATTAGGATATTCCCCGTCACCGAAGCCTCAATCGGACCCGCTATCACTTCTTTACCAGTCACATCAGCAGTGAGCTGGCACAAAAACTGATCCTGGGTTCCTCCGCCCACCATATTGATACATTCGACCGGCTTCTTCAGAGTCTTTTCCAAGGCTTCTACTGCCTGCTTGTACTCTTGTACGATGCCGTTATAGGCTGCCCGAGCTGTTTCCCCAATAGTTTGAGGCCTCTTGCCGAAGTTCTTCTCACAAAACTCGATCACCGCTTGTTCCATGTCAAAGGGAGCGACGAAGGATTCGTGATTAGGATCAATTATGTAATCGACGTGCTCTGCCTGCTTGGCTGCGCTGCTTATGTAAACATAATCAACCTTGGCATCGGATTGAGACCACTTCCGTTTGAGCTGCTGGATGATCCAAAGCCCAGTGATATTCTTCAGATACCGAATAGTGCCTTCAACGCCTCCCTCATTGGTGAAGTTGCACTCATATGATTCGTCATTGATGAGGGGTTTTGTGAGCTCCATTCCTAAAAGCGACCAAGAACCGCAGCTTAAATAGGCACAGTTTGGGCTCTTGAGCGGTGTACCTGCCACTGCAGAAGCAGTATCGTGGCTCCCCACCGCAATTACCGGCACTTTAGGAAGCCCAACTTCTTCTTGAATTTCTTTTGTGAGCTCGCCCCAAACCTCACCTGGCTGAATGATGGACTGGAGAAGGTTTGTAGGCAGATCGAGCTTTTTCAGAAGGTCCACTGCCCATTCCCGTTTCTCTGCATCAAGCATCTGGGAAGTAGAGGCAATGGTGTACTCGTTGTATCTTTCCCCTGTAAGCCCATAGCTGAAAAGATCAGGCATAAAGAGCAAGCTTGATGCGTGGTCCACAATATGAGGACGGTATTTTACATCGTAATAGAGCTGAAACAGACTGTTTATGGTCATAAACTGGTTGCCGGTGACCTTGTAGATCTCGGCAAAGTTTACACCTTTGTCCCGCTCCATCTCTTCTAACATGCCCTTCCCACGGTCATCCCGGTAGTGGATGGTGTTACTTAAGAGGTGGCCGTCTTTATCTAGGTAGGCGAAATCTACACCCCAGGTGTCGATCCCGATGCTGGCAATCTCCACCCCCAGCTTGGCTGCCTTGCTTAGACCCACTTTCATTTCATGAAAGAGCCGGAAGAAATCCCAATAGAGCCGGCCGTTAAACCACACTGGTTCGTTGGGGAATCTATGTATTTCTTCTAAGGTGATTCTCTCTCCATCAAATTTACCCATCACCAAGCGCCCACTCGAGGCGCCGAAGTCGAAGGCTAAGTTTGCAATCTCCACTAGCTGCCCTCCTTTTTCTGGCGTAACATGCCGTTACTTTGATGTTTCTTGAGGCATTAATCATTTCCTGCCCAAAAGAAAACCCCCAGCTAGTCTCAAAGACTAAGCCGAGGGTTTCCTGACACCGCCAGACGCAGCGCTTCATTAAGGGCCTCCTCTGCAGGAACCTGGATATCCGGAATTAGGGGTAGGTCCTCCTTGGAGGCATCCGCGCGCAGGAAATATTTATACGATACACTCAGGCGTAACCGTGCATTGGGTGTTTGAAAATAGAGGATATCCCCAAAGCTCGAAGGCATATTGCCTGGGATTTCTCCAATCAGCGTCGCCAACCCATTGTCCGAGAGCAGCATCGCAAAATACATGGCAGAGCTGAAGGTATTGGTACTGGTCAGCACATAGACATCACCATGGAAGGTAGGCTCAAGCCGATCGTTTTTCTGCAGTTGGGGTTCGTTTTGCAGCACATATGGGCCATAGCGCACGGTTGCGCTGACTGCCCCATAGTTTTCTACCGGCAGGTAGCGGATAAACTCATTCGAAACTCGTGAGTTGCCGCCAGGATTACCCCGCAGATCCACTATCACACTGTGGATGTTATTCTCATGCACCTCGGTGAAGAACTCCCGCAGACCCGCTCGATATTCTTCGTTGTAATCGCACTGGCGCAGGGTAAAGATTCCCACACCCTTTTCTAAATCGAGTTCATATTCAAAGAATGGTTCCGTCTGGCGCTGTTCAGACACGGCCTCACTCTGAAGGGCGAAGCTGACGGTTATAGGTTCACCCTCCTTTGGACTCTGCAGCACAAGCGGAATATCGCCCTGGAGATCGATTCCCACAAAAGAGAGATATTGACTGCGATTTAGGCGTGAAGCAAAAGCATGCTGTGCCCATGATTCCAGCTCATAGGAAAACTGCTCACGGAAGCGTTCGTATAGCTCATGCACGGGAATATCGCTGATCTGCAGCACGGTATACCCGTCATACTTTCCGCCTGAAATAACGAGAATATCATTTTCCCATCTAAACGAGAGGGGCAGATACTCGGCCTCCTCGTAGAACGCTACAACATTTGTGTGAGCATCGCCTAGACTTGCCAGAAACCGGGCGGCACTCTGCCAGAGGGTCACCACCGATACTTCTCTTTGCGCGGTAAGAAACTCCCGTTCCCGCTCATAAGCAGCCTGGACATTATCGGGGAGGCCTTCTACACAAGCTGGATGACGCTCCTTGAGGTGCCCTGCGATGTAATCTAAATCGTCCACCGCTTGGTCAGATGTAAGCACAGTGTCGAGCCCCTTAGTTGGACTAAATGCAGTCACCGTACCCCGATATGGGTCGAACCAGAGTTTCCAGGATACAATTACTGCGCCTATTACAAGGACGATGAGACAAAGGAAGATAATAAATCTCCTCACCCTTTTTTTGACTGCCACATTTTCACGCTCCTCTCCCACGTCCTAAGATATTCCAAGGCTAGCAAGTGCTTCGAGAGAAGCTGGTTCGGTCACCTTTTCGTCGCCTAAAAGATAGAGAGCAAAGCCTTTCTCTGAAAGTTCTCTCTGAGCCATCTGCACAACGCTCCAATGATGGGTGAACATGATTACCTGGGTCTTTTCAGCGAGCTCAGCCAGGGTCCGGAGGGCGGCGGCTGATCTGTGGTCATCGAAGTTGATCAGAACATCGTCCACAATAAACGGAATTGGTTCTTTTTCTTCTAAGTACCGTTCGATGCTCGCTAAACGGAGAGCCAGGTAAAGCTGATCCTGGGTGCCATCGCTCATACCTTCAACACCCACCGGCTCACCATCGCGCACACCTCTGATCACCAGGTTATCCTTGTCATCGTAGTCGGCTGTGAGATGAGTGAAACTTCCTTCTGTAAGAGCGCTGAAAATCTCACCAGCACGCTTCAATACAGGATCTTGATGTTCTTCACGGTAGCGTTCCACTGCCTTGCGCAGGATTGCGGAAGCCATCTTCAGTTTAATGTATCTTTCTGTCTCAGTTGCCAAACGCGCTAAGGTATGCTGAGCCTTTTCTGCAGCTTCCACCGCCTCAGCGCTGGCACCTTCCACCTTTTCCTTATATTCCTTCTGAGTTACACCGAAAGCCTGGTTGAGCTCGTCCCGCTCTTTACTCAGCTCGGCGAGCTCCTGCTCTAAGGTTGCTAATTCGCCAGAGATGCTGTCTGCATCCACATTTTCAGCCTCTGCTTCCAGCTCTGAAAGGGAAAGGCCATCTCCAGTGAGGACCAGCTGCTCCTTGGTGTTCTCAATTTTCGTGCGGAGCTCTTCGGCCTCACTGTGCCGCTTCAACAAATCTTCCAGCTCTTCTTGGGAAGTGCACTTGGCAGCTTCCATCAAACCCTTAATTTCATCTGCTGTTCGCGACTCTTCCCGCTTGAGCTCGGCAATAATATCTTGTTGGCTTTCAATCTGCTCCAGGATTTCTTCCCTGCGGGTGAGGTTCTTGCTAGCCTCCTGCAGGTTTTTCCACAGGGCAGTCACCGCTTGAGGGATGTTGTCTAAGTCTACAGCCAGAGTGGTCTGAGCGGCCACTTCCTTCACTCGTGACTCGTAATCCTTGATCTGTTTCCTCTGCTGATCCCGAACTTTCTGCGCCTCATCGAGCTGCTTAATCAGGTCAAAGAGTTTTGTCAGTTCTTCTAGGTAACCCTGAGCTGTCTTGGCAGTGGTGCTGGCCGCAAGGCCAATTTTGTGCATCGCTTCGGTCCAGCGTTCCTTCCACTCTTTCTCTTGTTCTTCAGCAGACTTGAGGTTTGTTTGGGCTTTTTCCAAGGCATCTTCTTGCTCTGAAACTGCCTTAGTAAGTCGCCGATATTCGCCTCGCCGCTCTGCTGTTTTGGCAGTAATCTCGTTAGCCCTCTCTAACAGATCAGAGAGACTTCCGTGGACGGGCTCGCCCAACTCCTCAAGAGCTTCACCGAGCTCCGTACGATAGCTTTCGATCTGTTCGTACAGCTTGTCTGCAGCCACTTTGTCTTTCTCAAGCCCTGCATGATCCTCAATCAGAGATTTAGCGGTGCCCAGCCATTCCTCCATTTCCTGCGGGCTGAGTGGCGTAATATGCAGCGGTGCCCAGACTTGACGCCACCGCTCTAAAAAGGCAGCC
>CALKAR010000218.1 GCA_937988745.1 uncultured Peptococcaceae bacterium | reverse complement strand
GTTGGAGCGGCCTTGAGATCGGTCTTTTCAATGCTTTAGGACCTCTCGCAGCCTTAGGCGGCGTCCTATCCGGATCATAGACATAGCCCGAGGCGTACAAGGAGGGGTTCGGTATGAGTACGAATACGCCGGCACTTGTTTGGGATTCTGGAAAGTACAACTTTCAGCGCAAGCTGGGCAACTTCGTTCAAAACTTTCAAGTGAACCTTCCGGTAAATAAGTTCGGAATCCCAAACAAGATTGTCAATCCGTTGCCCATAGCAGAAAACATGTATGGGTGTGAAACAACGGACGATGTCCCAGATGAGGCTGTTGAAGAGGCTCTACGTGAAGTTGAATACGACGATGGTGTTCCTTTAGTAGATGGCCTGCCTATTTGGGAACGGTTCGAGGGAGAACCAGTAGAATATTACAAGCTTTTTAAAGAATATCGGGAAATGAGGTACAATACTGGGACAAGAGCAATTTCTAGGCTCGCAGCTACGCACCTTGTTGCAGGCAAGCACCTCAGTGCTTTATCGAAAGTATATCATTGGCAGTTAAGATGCCGTGCATACGATTTATTTAGGGAAATGGAATTTGAGAGACAGAGATTGTTCGATGCGAGGAAGCTTGAGACAAAACATAAGAAAGCTACTGACAAAATGCTCGAACAAGCATTGTCGTACTTTGAGAACCATCCAGAACAGATGGACCCGAAGACCGCACTACAGATGGTTCAGCTGGCCATGAAAGCAGGAAGGCTGTCGGTTGGACTGCATCCTGAGAAGCCAGCTAGTGAAAGTGAATCACGACAAACAAATATTCACATAAACAACATTACCCAAACGGGTGATGAAGGAGAAGGAAGGAAAGAGATTGGGGAGGCAGGACAGCACACGGGCATGAAGGATATGTCCTACTTGCAATCGATTGTGCATATCCTGGAAAGCTCGGGTGCCTTAGATGAGGCGAAGAAGGATGTGGTCATTGATGCAGATTATGTCGAGGTCAACGATGACGAAAAAGATGAGGATCCGGATGCTATCTAAGGCACACCTAGTTATTCCTCCTTTCTTCGGGCGTGTGGCCTTCACCCGCACGCCCAATTTTTAAAACATTGGGGGCGTGGACATGAAAAAGTTAAGTAAGAAGCAGAGAGCTGCTTTACGGACGTTGAGTGCAGATACATTCAATGAAGGCTTTATCATGGGATATGACATGGGCAAGAGGGCCGCGCAACAAGAACAGAGCGCCGCCTCTACCAGTGGGTTGCATTTGGCATTACGGAACGAATCAGATAGGTGCCACCCAATAGGTGATGGAGAACGCAGATGTGTGGAATGTCATGCAAAGATTCCGCCTTATCTGAACCATTTATGTGAAGAATGCTGGCGAGACATATTAGGCTCGTTAGTACCTGGAGAATAAGTACCTGGGTAGAGTAGTTCAAGGCTCAGTGCAAAAAATCCAGTTCAAGCTATGTAAAAACTTGTTTTATATTGTTTTTAATTACTCCCTACTAGTACGGAGTAATTACGAGGAATATATAATTATTAAATTTGATTGAAAGATTGAAATACTGAACAAACGTTGATATAACAAGCTTTTCGCGTTCAATATTTCAATTTAGGCTTTTTATTTGCAAAACATAATGGGAGGTGATAGTGGTGTCTCTAGGAAAAGTCGACTTGGGTGCCTTGTCACGGAGCGAGCGGGCGGAATTAGAAAAACTACTTACTCCGAAGATGACAAAGTACATAGTGCATACTCCGTACCCCAAACAGGCAGCTTTTATGTTGTTGGATGTGAAAGAAGCTTTCTACGGCGGAGCTGCCGGAGGCGGCAAGTCTGATGCTCTACTGATGTGCGCATTACAGTATGTCGATGTTCCTGGGTATAGTGCTATCATCTTCCGTAAAACTTATGCTGACTTAGTGAAGCCGGGTGCTTTGATTGACAGGGCACAAGAGTGGCTGTCGCCTTGGACGAAGACTAAAGAAGTGCGTTGGAGTGACAAGGAGAAGAAATTTACATTCCCATCGGGAGCAATCCTGCAGTTCGGATATCTTGAAACACCGAACGACCGTTTTAACTATCAGGGTGGGGAGTATCAGTTCATAGGTTTTGACGAAGTAACGCACATTGCGGAAGTCAACTACAAGTACATGTTCTCCCGACTACGGAGATTAAAAGATGTAGAGATCCCATTAAGGGTAAGGGCAGCATCCAACCCACCAGATGATGGTGATGATGCAGAATGGGTGTATGACCGATTTGTTAATCCTGAGACAAAGGAGAAACATGTTGTATTTATCCCAGCGGGCATGGATGATAACCCTCACCTGGATATAGAAGCATACCGAGAGAACTTAGAAGTGCTAGATCCTGTATCTCGAGCAAGGCTACGAGACGGTGTATGGACGATCACACGTAAAGGGAACATGTTTAAGCGTGAGTGGTTTGAAGAGGTAGATGCACCGCCTCCAGGTAGGAGAATAGTACGTTTCTGGGACTGTGCTGCTACTGAAGTAGACCCCAAGAAGAAGAAACGAGGAAAAGGTCCTGACTGGACTGTGGGGCTTAAGATGAGTGAAAAGAATGGGACCTACTATATCGAAGACATAGAACGCGTACAAATGAGCGCGATGAATGTAGAGAAGCTACAACATTCCACAGCTAAAAGCGATGGGTATCGAGTGAAGATTCGGGAAGAGGAAGAGCCCGGAAGTTCAGGAAAGTATACCATCGAAAAGAAGGCTAAGGAGATCTTTAAAGGGTATGCGTATGAAGGTGTAAGAAGTACCGGAGATAAGATCCAAAGAGCAATGCCGGCCTCTGCTGCGGCAGAACGCCGAGTCATCAAGATTGTAAAAGGCTGTAGGAACATCGATAAGTTCTTCGATGAGATTGAAGCCTTCCCAGCTGGGGTCCATGATGACCTGGTAGATGCGTTCTCTGGTGCATTTAATGCATTGGGAACAACGCCGGTACAAGCTGCGCCGATCCAAGTGGGTGATGGAGATTTTGCCGCATCCTACTGGGAAGAGGCCGCAGGCTTTAATGATGATATGGTAGGGATAAGTTATTGGAGTCGCTAGAAAAGGAGGTGGGTAAATGGCTGAAGATGCAAACCAATACCCATATGATACTGCTATGGCGGAGTTAGGTTATTCTGGG
>CALKAR010000217.1 GCA_937988745.1 uncultured Peptococcaceae bacterium | reverse complement strand
AGCTACAATCGAAATTGTGATGGTTCCGAGAATCATGTTGTAATCCGATTGCAGTACAGCCTTCTGAATCAAAGTTCCTACCCCGGGATAGCCAAAGATAATTTCAGTCATGATAGAACCGTTAAAAGCGCCGCCCAAACTCATGGCCAAAGCAGTTATTTGAGTTATGATCGAGTTGCGCAGAACATAGCTTCTACCGATTTTCCCTTCCGAAAGACCTCTGTAGCGTGCGAATAAGACAAAGTCCTCTTCAGCCACAGTGCTCGAAAGGGACTTCATGGAAATAATCCACCAACCTGTTCCCACCAGGAGTAGTGAGATAGCAGGCAGGATGGAAGCTCTCAGCAGCGAGCGAATAAATACGCTCCAACCGCCAAAGGTGTAGATAGTAGATTGGAGCGGAAACCATCCAAGAGAGTATGCGAAGATAATCTGAAGTACCAAAGCCACAATAAAATACGGAACAGGATAAATGCAGATGGCGATACCTTCCATGATCTTTGATGCCGCCCGGTCTTTGCGAAAACCTGCCTGGAGGCCAATGAAGTTTCCGATCAGCCAGGCCAACAGCGTGCTTGTCATTGTGAGACACAGCGTGTAGGGCAGATAAGTCTTAATTATCTCGCCTACAGGGGTCGGATAGCTCATCAAAGAAGGGCCAAAGTCAAACTGGAGCAGCCCTTTCCGCAGAAAGGTTAAGTACTGTTCGAGCAGTGATCCTTCCAGCCCAAATTGAATGCGTAATGATCTGCGCAGCGCGTCCATCTGCACCGGGTCCATTTGCCCCGAACGAGATTGGATCTGACCAATCATGGTTTCTACTGGGTCAGACGGAAACATCCGGGGTATGAAAAAGATAAAAGTGACACCAATCCAGATAGTCAGGGCCCAGGTCAGCAAGCGCAAGCCCAGGTATTTTGTGAACTTCATTATTTCCACCCCTTCATAATGCTGTGCGGCAGTTTTTGTGAAAAAGACACGTGCTCTCTCCTCACAGCCAGGCGAAAGCACGTGTCTTGGTTCGCCTACTCTATATCAAGCATAGGCGCAGCATCGGTCTTTGAGCACTTATCACTTATTGGACCGGATTCAGCTCTGTTGTGATGTACTTAAAGCAGCTCCACCACCACCATGGGCCATTATACGGATTCTCCGCATTCGGATAGTTATCCCAATAGGTGCTATTTGTTGGTACGAATTTGATACCTGAGTGGAAACCTATGAAGGGCAGGTCAGCAATGGCGATTTTCATGAACTCCATGCCCAGTTCATAGGATTCGTCGCTGTCAGGATGCACTGTGGCCAGTTTGTGGATAATCTCGGTAGCTTCTTCGTTGTACCAGCGTGATCCTTGACCAGAACCCCGCTCCCCGAGAGGAACGATGAGGTCAGCATCCCAACCGTTGATTACAGAGTAAAGGTCTCTGGTAATTCCGCCGGTCGGCCAGTAGCCCGCAAGTTCGAAGTTACCGGTTGCCGCGTTGGTATCCCACACAGCGCTGCTGACGCTGGACAGGTTGCAGTTGAAACCGAACTTCGTTAATTGGTCATAGGCAGCAATTACGCCACGGCCAGCTTGGGCTTCAGTTTCTGCCAGATAGGTCATGTTAATGACGAACGGCTCGCCCTTGTAATACCAGCCATCGGCTCTCTTTTCTAGGCCGGCTTTGATAAACAGCTTCTCTGCTGCTTCGGGAGCGTATTTCCAGCAGCCGATACCGAACATATCGATAAGAGTTTCCTCATCATCTGGAATATCATAACCTTCTGCCCGGAGATACTCAGCCATCCGATAGGCATAGTCTGGGTCGAAAGGATTGATGGTGGTGCCATCGCCTAGATCCAGCTCGAACTCCAGCAGCCAAGGTAGAAGAGGCTTGTAATAGAGTTCCTGCATTGCACTGGTAGCAGTGAGAATCGGTAATGGGCTGGCACGGCCAATGCCGTTAAAGACGTTTATAGAGATTTCGTCGAAGTTCATGGCCAGGGCGATACCCCAGCGGAAATCTGGATTGTTGTAAGGCTCTTTGGCCATTTGGAAGGACAAACCCTTAGAGCATGGGTCATCACTGGTGGCGTAGGGGAAGTCCTTGTACCAAGCTGAAATTTTGTCGTTTCGAGCCATCATCACTTCAAGCATTTCAGGTGTAACTTCGCAGAGGATGTCAACCTCATTGTTGATCATGGCCATCTGGCGAGTGGTGTCATCGCCCAGATACTTGAAGAGTATGTACTTGGGCTTGGGCATCTTGCCGGTGACCACGCCAACCGTGCTGTGCTGCCAGTCTTCACGGCGTTCATACAGAATCCAGCGGCCCAGGTTATCATATGCCTTGACCGTATAGGGGCCTGCCACAACCGGATTGCTTTCCTTAAAGGTTGTGACATCGTCGACCTTCGAGTAAATGTGCTCAGGCACGATCCTCAGGTCATTGCCCCAGATAGTAACGCCGAACCTCAGTGCAAGGCGGGGGAATGGTTCCTTAGTGACAATCTTGACTGTGTAATCATCAATCTTTTCTACCGATTCAAATATTGTGTTGTAGTAAGCGGATTGCGAGATTCCCGGGTTAGACATGATCATGTTGAAGGTAAAGACCACGTCGTCCGCATTGAGGACCTCACCATCAGACCATTTGATGCCTTTCCTGATTCTCACAATATGCTCGGTGAAATCTTCGTTGGATTCAGGAAAACCATCAGCCACTTCACCATACTGTTCACCCCGAACTGTATCCATTTCCCACATCATGGCTGACATGAGCTGATGGATACCGAAACCCATCTGAGTCCCCATCATATAAGAGTTGAACTGTCCAGGAACATCTGTAGGTGTCTGCGTTTCCACAATGAGGGTTTCGTGCCGCGGTGTACCCACTTCGGTCAGCTGCGCTGCAGCGAGAGACGGCAAACCGACGAGAGTGAGCAGTACCGCTAATCCGATGACCAACCACTGCTTGTGACCTCGCATAAACGTACCTCCTCATTTTTGTTTATTAACACGGCTGGACGACACGGCCGTGGTTAATCTTGAATCGACGTTTATTTTTAGTTTACACAAGCATAACCATACTGAGTTATCGGAAAAGTTTCACCTAACACTATGTAATCACCTTGTCAACTATTTGTCAAGCGCTTGCATATAAAAGTTATGATTTAAACAATAACTTTACTCTATTGTGTGACTCATGTCTTGTTCTTGTAAATCGTGAGCCAGGGCTTGGTAGTTCTCCCTGAGAAGGAAATGTGGACCTACACGTGGAAAGGGTGAACAGAATATCTTGGAGCGAGGTGAGGGCATGAGCTGTG
>CALKAR010000216.1 GCA_937988745.1 uncultured Peptococcaceae bacterium | reverse complement strand
GCGGGAGAAGCGCCGCAAGAGCGTGCCTTTCGCGTAGGCGGAATGGTGCAGACCGGTAGTGTGCGGCGCGAGGGTGACGGTCTGACAGTCAATTTCGTTGTCACGGACACCGCCAAAACAATACCCGTCAGTTATACGGGAATCCTGCCCGATTTGTTCAGTGAAGGCAAAGGCGTCGTCGCTCTAGGAAAACTCGGTCCTGATGGTTTGTTCCGTGCGCAAGAGGTGCTGGCTAAACACGACGAGAACTACATGCCCCGCGAAGCACAGCATGCGCTGGATCAGGCAGGCAAGACTTCAGATGCAACAAGGTCACAATACCCATGATTCCTGAAATTGGTCACTTCGCTCTTATCCTGACGCTCTTTGTCGCGCTTGCCCAAGGCGGCATTGCCTTAACCGGTGCCGCACGCGGCAATGCCACATGGATTGGCTTTGCCCGGCCTGCGGCCCGTGCTCAGTTTTTTCTCGTCGCCATCAGCTTTGTGCTGTTGATGTGGTCGTTTATTGTCAAGGATTTTTCGGTCAGCTATGTCGCCGTTAATTCCAACTCGCAATTGCCTTGGTTCTACCGGATGGCCGCTGTCTGGGGGGGACATGAAGGCTCGTTGCTGCTGTGGCTGCTAATGCAAACAGGATGGGCCTACGCGGTAAGTCTGTTTTCCAGGCAGCTCCCCGATGTCATGGTGGCACGCGTGTTGGGGGTGTTGGGTTTAGTCACAGCGGGCTTCTTGCTGTTTGTGCTGTTGACGTCAAACCCGTTCGAGCGCCTTGTTCCGGCACCCATGGAAGGAATGGATCTGAATCCCCTTTTGCAAGATGTGGGTCTGATATTTCATCCGCCGCTGCTGTACATGGGTTATGTGGGGTTCTCTGTCGTCTTTGCGTTTGCGATTGCGGCGCTCCTTGCCGGGCAATTGGATTCGACGTGGGCACGTTGGTCGCGCCCCTGGGCCACGGCGGCGTGGTTGTTTCTGACCTTGGGGATCGCTTTGGGCAGCTGGTGGGCCTATTACGAACTCGGTTGGGGTGGTTGGTGGTTTTGGGATCCCGTTGAAAATTCCTCATTTGTCCCTTGGTTGGTGGGTACGGCACTCATTCATTCTTTAGCGGTGACCGAAAAACGAGCCAGTTTCAAGAACTGGACCGTTCTGCTCGCTATCAGCACCTTCGCACTTTCGTTGTTAGGCGCATTCCTTGTGCGCTCCGGCGTGCTGACGTCTGTGCATGCTTTTGCAACCGATCCTCGCCGTGGTGTGTTCCTGCTGATGCTTTTCGCGGTAGTGGTGGGTTCGTCCTTGCTCTTGTTTGCGCTACGTGCACCGAAGGTCGGCTTAGGCGGGCGGTTTGAGCTGTTTTCGCGCGAGTCGCTTCTCTTGGTCAACAACGTCTTGCTGGCCGTTGCAGCCGGGGCCGTTCTGCTGGGAACGCTATACCCACTTTTTATTGATGCACTCGGGATGGGCAAAATTTCTGTTGGTCCACCGTACTTCAATCTGGTGTTTGTACCTCTGATGGTGCCCGCGTTACTCCTTATTGCGGTTGGTCCAGTGGCAAACTGGAAGAGGGCAAAGCTCCGTGATGTATTAAAGCAGTTGAACCTTCCTCTTTTCGTCGCGGTGGTAGCGGGTGTGGGTGTGCCCTTTTTATATGGAAGATGGTCGGCGCTTGTTGCATTAGGGATAGCGCTGGCAGCATGGATCTCCACTGCGGTTGTTATGGGGATCTTTAAACGGATGCGCGCAACGCGCAGTGGCTTGCTCGCGCAACCGCGTAGCTGGATGGGCATGCACATCGCCCACCTAGGTGTGGCTGTATTTTTAGTGGGCGTGACGTTGGTCATGGGTTATGAAACGGAACAGGATATTCGTATGGCTCCGGGACAAACAGTGACCGCCGCAGGCTATGAACTTACCTTCCGGGGCGTCAGGAGCGAGTTGGGGGCCAACTACGCGGCCCAGGTCGGTGACATTGTTCTGTCACGTGATGGCAGGCAGTTACGTTTAATGCATCCCGAAAAGCGCAATTATTTTTCCTCGGAAATGCCCATGACGGAGGTCGCTATTGATGCGAACGGATTACGTCATTTGTACGTCGCCTTAGGGGAACCCCTTGCCGACGGCGCATGGAGTGTGCGCGTTCACTACAAGCCCTTTATTGATTGGATCTGGATCGGCTGCATCTTGATGGCACTTGGCGGCTTGTTAGCGATTAGCGACCGTCGCTATCGACTTAAGCGTCGCGAAAAACGGACGGCCGTGATTGCACAAGGAGCCAAGGCATGAGTCGATTTCTGTTTCCGTTGATTGGCTTTGTCGTCTTGCTTGGGTTTCTGGCGTTCGGCTTGACGCTCAAACCCAGTGAAGTTCCGTCTCCATTGATAGACAAACCGGCACCGGCATTTACGTTGCCCCAGTTGGCCAACCCGGGGGAAACATTCTCACCCGATGCAATGAAAGGCAAAGTCTGGCTGATGAATGTTTGGGCTTCGTGGTGTCTCGCCTGCCTAGAAGAACACCCCGTAATCAGGGAGCTGACTACAGAGCATGGGGTGCCGGTAGTGGGTCTGAATTACAAGGACATACGCAATGAAGCCATTTCATGGTTAAACCGTCATGGCGACAGCTATTTAGTGTCTGTTTCGGATACGCAAGGGCGAGTGGGTATCGACTATGGCGTGTACGGTGTGCCCGAGACATTCCTTATCGATCAGACCGGCGTTATTCGGTATAAACATATCGGTGCGGTGACTCACGACGCGGTGCGCGACACGATTCTACCCATGATACGGGAGCTGGAGAAATGAATCGTTTGTGGTTAACGCTGATCAGCGTGCTTATCGCGCTACCATCCTGGGCAAATAACGACCCCGCGGAAGTGCGCCTGCAGGGCATTGCCGCGGAGCTGCGCTGCTTGGTCTGCCAGAACGAGTCCATTGCGGCTTCACGTGCCGACCTTGCTGTCGATCTGCGCCAGCAAATACGTGAACAGATTCAAGCGGGCAAAACGGATTCAGAGATCCGAACCTATATGGTAGAACGTTATGGTGATTTCGTGCTCTATCGTCCACCGCTAAAAACCACCACGGTATTGCTATGGTTCGGGCCCTTGCTTCTGCTGGTCTTTGGACTTCTCATCCTTGCGATAACGTTAAAGCGTCGAAGAAGTGCGCTCGCTGACAAGGTATTAAGTGCGGATGATCTCGAGCGGGCTCAAGCATTACTTGGACAAATCAAAGACCCTGGAAAACAACCATGAATGCTCCATTTATTACGATCGCTGCCATACTGCTTGCATGGATCACGTTATGGCTCGGACGTGTTCTTTGGCGTGGAGTCAGGCATGACCCGGAGATCGAGCATCACGCCGTCAATACCGCGGTACTGCGCGACCAGTTGCTAGAACTCGAACAAGATCATGCAAATGGCATATTGACGTCAGACGATCTGGCCGACGCACAGCAAGAGCTACAAAAGCGGGTACTACATGAGTCGACCCCAGGGCCGACTGGACGTCTGGGACGTACGGCGGGCAAACGATCAGCGATAGTTCTGACTTTTATTTTGCCAGTGGCCGCGGTGCTGACGTACCTCGCAATAGGAAATCCTGACGCGATTACGCCGCCGCCCGTACAGAGTGTTCCGATGTTGACGCAGGCCGATGTGCAAACAATGGTGGACTCACTTACAGCGCGATTAGCAAGCAACCCTGATGATCCTGCTGGTTGGCTCATGTTGGCGCGATCGCATCGCTACTTTGAGAGATATGAAGATGCGGCAATGGCCTTTTCAAAAGCTGACGGCGTCATTGAAACGGATCCGCTAGCACTGGCAGAATATGCTGAGACACTCGCCAGAATCAAACCAGAAGGATTCAGAGGTGAACCAACGCACCTATTAGAGCGGGCACTTTCGATTGATCCACAGGAGCCGTTTGCACTCACTCTAGCTGGCGCAGCCGCGCTTGAGCGGCCACATTATGAGGCCGCCATCGATTACTGGCAGCAGTGACTAAGCATGCATCCGCCATATTCGGATGCCGCGCAGATTGATGGTAGCAGCATTGAGCGGGCGCGTCGAGGGCAGGCCGAAACAGTGACTTCTAGAAACTGATGGGTGCTGAACGGTGAAGAACTCTTTTAAGATAGTTGCTTGGGTAGCAGTGGCGTTAGTTAGCGTAATCGTAATCGCCACAGCTTTATTTTTCTACCAGCGTAATAATGCCTCCAAGGGTCGTCCAGACGGAATAGTTAACGTTGCGACGGACATTGCGGTGGACATAGAGGGGCAGCGCTTCACGCGGTGGCATACGCCACGTGAACTGCCCTTGTTCTCCTTTGATGATGCGACGGGCAAGACCTTGACCGATTTTCGCGGCCGTGTTGTTTTACTTAATATTTGGGCTACTTGGTGTCCACCGTGCCGAGAGGAAATGCCGTCGCTGGATCGGCTAAATGCCAAGTTAGGCGGTCCCACATTTGAAGTGGTGGCATTATCAATTAACCGGGACCCAGCGCTGGTCGAGCCGTTCTATCAAGAATTTGGTGTGCAAACCCTGCATGGCTATTTCGATACGAGCGCAAAGGTCTCCAATATCCTTCGTGCTCCTGGAGTTCCTGCAACCTTACTGATCGATCAAGAAGGCCGTGAAATAGGGCGCACGTTTGGACCAGCGGCTTGGGACAGCCCGCAAGTCGAAACCTTAGTCGAAAGTGCCCTATTAAGTGTCTTCGATCAGGACTCAAAATGACTGACGAGAATATTGAATCCTATGTGTTTTTGAGGGGTATTCGATGCTTGAGTTAACCCTCATTGGTTTGTTAACTGCATTTATTGCCGGTATTGCGTCCTTCTTATCGCCCTGTGTATTGCCGCTTGTGCCGGGCTACCTTTCGTATATTGCGGGTGGAACAGCGCAGCCAAGCACGTTGCAGAGTGGGGCTCGTGCTGCTCGTTGGCGAGCATTAGGGCTTAGTGCCTGTTTCGTTGTGGGATTTTCAATAGTTTTTCTGATTTTAGGAGCCAGCATCACCGCGATCGGGCGCCTATTTCTTTCGTATCGATATGAGCTAAATATCATCGCTGGAACCATCATCGTCGTTGCTGGTCTGATGATGATGGGATTAATTCGCATGCCCCTCACAATGCAGCGTTACTACCGGTTTGATCCAAAAAAAGCGGGGGGAAGTCCTTGGTCAGCGACAGTATTGGGCCTGGCCTTCGGATTCGGCTGGACACCGTGCATTGGTCCCGTACTGGGGGGGATCCTCGTACTTAGCGCAACATCAGACAGTATGCGTCAAGGTATTCTGCTACTAGCCGTGTACTCGCTCGGACTGGGTGTACCGTTTCTTCTTTCTGCATATTTCACAGCACCGTTTATGCGCAAACTGAGCTCCCTGCGCCAAGCTGGCCGTTATCTCCGAATTATTTCAGGTGCAATTTTGGTGCTTATGGGGCTTGCTGTGGCAACTGGGCAGTTGGTTCGCTTTGCTATTTGGCTGCTTAGGACATTCCCGGCGCTGGGCGCGATTGGTTAATGATGTGGCGACGTTTACGCGAGTTGCTTGGGGCTCTTACCTATGACGCCATCAGTTTTTAGGAGTGTGTAGTAATGAGATTGCTTATCGTCGAAGACGAAGTGAAAACTGGGAACTACCTTCAACAAGGTCTAACAGAAGCGGGATTTATTGTGGACCTTGCGCGTACAGGACTGGATGGGCACCATCTGGCGTTAACCGGTTCGTACGACGTCATTATCCTTGACGTGATGCTGCCCGACGTTGATGGCTGGCGTATTATGCAAGCCCTTCGCGACGCCAAGTCAACCACGCCAGTACTGTTTTTAACTGCACGCGACAGTGTCGAAGATCGTGTGAAAGGCTTGGAGCTGGGTGCCGACGATTACTTGGTCAAGCCCTTCGCTTTTTCTGAGCTTCTTGCACGAGTCCGCACATTGCTGCGGCGCGGTTCAACCCCCGCTTATCAAACTGAAATGCAGGTGGCTGATCTGGTTCTCGATATTCCTCGGCGCAGGGCGGTGCGCCAGGATGTGCGTATTAATTTAACAAACAAAGAATTCGCATTGCTGGAGCTTTTGGTACGCAGGCAAGGGGAAGTTCTGCCTCGCTCATTAATAGCGTCTCTGGTCTGGGACATGAACTTCGATAGCGATACCAACGTGATCGATGTCGCGATAAGACGATTACGGGCGAAAATTGACGACGACTTTGAGCCAAAACTGATCCATACAGTGCGCGGCATGGGCTACATGCTTGATGTGACTCAGGCGGATGAATAAGTGAAACGACGTCCGACCTCGTTAGTAGTACGGCTCACCGTCTCGATAGGAATGGTTATAACGGTCGTGCTCCTTACCTTTGGCTGGATGATCGAGCGCTCCATCAACGATCATTTTATTCAGCAGGATGTTGACGAACTCAATGCCGTCGTTTATGCGTTGCAACACACCGTTGCC
>CALKAR010000215.1 GCA_937988745.1 uncultured Peptococcaceae bacterium | reverse complement strand
CCTAACATTGTACGAACTAAGTGCGATGCGGCTATTGCCAATAGCTACTCCATGCAGTTCGCTGCAGGGGAAAAGAACTGGGACATGTTCCCTCCGGCTAACGTTTTGTCGGCTGAGGTGGCGGAGGCATGCCGCCTTATGGAGAAAGAGATCGAATCTCAGCTAGACGACTGTAACTACCCAGCACATTCCCGCAGGGCTATGGAAGATCGTGTAGTCTATGGGTCTGGCGTGCTTAAGGGCCCTGTCAATACAGGCAGGCAGAGGGTGGAATATGTGCAGGAAGCTAATGGTTGGGTGGCCCGTACAGTAACGGATGATCGTCCAGCTATAGAGCATGTGTCTATCTGGCGCTACTACCCAGATATGTCCGTCACTGAGCACGAAGACTGCGAGTATGCAATCGAGACTCACAGCATGTCTCCTATGGAGCTGAAGAAGTATGTGAATCATCCTGGATTTGAAGGGGATGTGATCATGGACTTCCTTAGGGACGACACCTGCACCCCTGAGTATTCCAATGCAAAGATGGTTAGACTCAAGGAAGACGTGTGGAACACCAATCCTTACCTGTTCAAGAAGAAGAAGTATGTGGTCCTTGAGTATCACGGCCCTATCACTTACGACGCATTGAACAAGATGGGCATCGAACCTACCTTCGAGCACGACTTAGACTCCTCTGAGTTCTATGGAGAGGTCTGGGTGGTGGGTGATAAGGTGATCCGCATGGAGATCGAGAACATTGATGGGTGGTTTGAGACCCCTTACTCCATGAGTGTATGGAAGAAGGACCCGACCAGCGTGTTCGGCTTTGGGCATCCGTTGCTTCTGGCTGATCCTCAGCGTGTAATCACGCAGACTTACCACATGATTCTCGATAATGCGGTACTTACCTCTGGCCCGCAGGTGGCTATGTACAAGAAGTGGATTCAGCCGGTGGATGGTAACTGGACTCTCACTCCTAATAAGTCCTGGCTACTCACCGATCCGACCAAGAACGTCGGAGACGCTATCCAGTTCTTCACTCCGACCAACAACATCGGCAACATCATGCCGGTGCTGCAGCTAGCTAAGCAGTTTGCTGACGAAGAGAGTGCTACCAACGGCGTTGCTACAGGTACCGGTAGTCCGCAGACTGGTGATTCGGCAACAGGTCAGCTGCTGATGATGCACAACTCCACTACTCTCCTGGATTTCCAGAGCGAGGAATGGGATGATAACGTAACCGAGAAGGTAATTCGTCGTATGTACGCATGGAACATGCAGTATAGTCCGAAGAATGAAATCAAGGGCAACTACGTCATCGACGTCAAGAGCAGCAGCGAGTACAAGAACAAGCAGATGCACATCCGTGACCTGGAGCGGCTGTCCATGGAAGCAAGCCAGAACCCTGCTCTGCAGGATTTGGTGGATATGATGGAGCTCCAGCGTGCTCGCCTGCATATGATGAACCTTCCGGACAATAAGATTATCCGAACCCTGGAAGAAGCGCAGCAGGCTGCCCAGCAGCGAGCAGAACAGCAGCAGCAAGACCCTGCTATGATGGAGCTGGAGCTTAAGGCTCGTGAGGTTGCCATTAAGGAGAAGGAGATGCAACTACGAGAGGCTCAGCTGGCGTTCGAGCAGAACATGGTGCAGCAGCGTGAGGCGTGGGATTACGAAGAGAAGATTGGTAGTAACCGTGCTCGTGAACTTGAAGCTCAGGCTCGTGTTCTTGAGGTGCAGGGTAACGAACGAATCGAACTTCTCAAGCTTGCACAGAAGGGTGAGCTGGCCCAGCAGCAGATGCAGACCACAATTCTGCAGGCGCAAGAGCAGGCCAACGCTAACATCTTTATTGCTGGCATTAACGCAGAGCTCAAGAAGAGGGCGCAGGAGCAGACGCAGCAGGAGCTGGCTCTTAAAGCTCAATTCGGCACTGGTATTTAAACAGAGGGGCTTCGGCCCCTCGCATTTCTGAGGAGACATGAATGTCCGATGAATCCTTTCCGAGGATTGATTACAATTCGCCAGACTGGCACAGAATAGTAGAGCACTTGGAAGATATGAGACAGGACTCTGTTAAGTATCTACTGAGTAAGGATGTGGATTTTAACAATACAAACTTCCACAGGGGTCAGGTTGCTATCATTGATACCATCCTGGATTGGAACCCGCACGCTAGCCGCTACGGCCGCTAAGAATATTTGCTAATTGAGGGAACTTATTCTATGACTAACTTGTCAAACGAACACGTCGCTGATGAACAGACTATGAATGATCTGTTCGCTGCTGCTTATAAGGGTGATAACGAGGAGTACAACCGAATCGCTGATTCCGTTGAAGATACTCCGGACACCCTGGAAACTGACGAACCTGAGGATGTCGAAGACGAGCCGGCCAGCTCTGACGACTCTCCGGACAGTGAAGTAGATGATAGCAGCGATGACGCATCTCTTGACGGGGGCGAGCTTGAAGACGATAGCGAAGACGATTCTGCTAAGGCCAAGGCAGAACTCGATTCCCTACGATCCGAGCTGCACCGTTACAAGTCTGATGCCGGGCGTGTGCCCTTTCTGAACCGACGAGTTCAGGAACTAGAGCGCCAGTTGGAAGATGCTCGCCGTAGTCCCGCTCCTAAGCCGGACGGTGAGGTGGAGCTGCCTGCTGGAGTCAGAGAACGCATTGAGCGTATTCGTGAGGTCGATCCCGAAACTGCTGAAGCGATGGAGGAAGTGTACAAGGCTAGTGCCGCCAAGGCCGACGAGGATCGGGCCGCACAGGAAGCTGAGATCACTAACCGTCGTAAGCGTGAGGATGATGAATACCTACATAACGAAGCGCAGCGACTCTTCGCTATCATCCCAGAAGCACCGCAGGTGTTTGCTTCCGATAAGTGGAAGCTATGGAAATCCAAACTACCCCCGAACTTCCGTGCGCTAGCTGAGTCTAGTAACGCCGATGAAGTCGCAGAGGCACTCCGCAACTTTAAGGTGGATGCTGAGCGCCACTTGGGTGGGTATGATTGGGCTCCTAAGCCTGTGGGGCGCACGCAGCAAACTGCTGTGGCTCAGAAGGATAGGCGTCTCACTACTGCACCTAAGGTGCGTCGTGGCGTGGCCCGTCCAGTGACTTCCGATTTTGATGTCGAACAGGCATTCAAGGAAGCGTACGAGGCGAACCTACGTTCGCTGTAACTAAATAAGGAGAAACAAAACTATGTCTTTTAGCGGTCTAAATTATGGTGATATCCCGGCGCGTATTGGCGTCCACATCCACGGTAAGTTCCTGTCGGTCGGCTATCCGATGCTGCTGCTGGATAAGTACGCACAGTCGATTCCGGTTCCGAAGAACAAGGGTCAGGTGATTAAGTTCCGTCGTCCCATTCCGTTCGACGTGTCCACCGAGCAGCTGGTTGAGGGTATCACTCCGGCACCGCAGGGCCTGAAGTTCGAGGATATCTCTTCGAGCCTGGCGCAGTATGGTGCATGGATTGCCTTCACTGATGTGCTCACCGACACCCACGAGGACCCGATCCTGCAGACCATCACCGAACAGGCTGGTGAGCAGGCAGCTCTTACCAAGGAGCGAATCCTGTGGAATATGATGATTGCTGGTACCAACGTCATCTATGCTGGTGCAGCTACTACCCGCGCTACTGTCGCTGCTCCGGTAACTGCTAACGATCTGCGTCTGGCTCAGCGTACCCTGAAGGTTGCTCTGGCTAAGCCGGTTACTCGTATGCTGAAGGCCGGTACTGCTGTCGCTACCCAGCCGGTGGCCGGTGGTTACATCGCAGTTGGCCATACCAACATGGAGCAGGACCTGCGTAATCTGCCGGGCTTTGTTACCCGTGAGCACTACGCCTCTGGCTCTCTGCTGCACGACTACGAGATCGGTAAGTTCGAGGACCTGCGCTTCATTTTGGCCCCGCACGTCACCTACTTCGCGGGTGCCGGTGCTCCGGTTGCAGATGAATCGGTCCTGAAGACTGGTGGCAACGCTGACGTATATCCGCTGGTTATCTTCGGCGCAGAAGCTTTTGCTTCGACTCCGCTGCAGGGTATGGACTCGGCTCAGATTGCCGTGAAGAAGCCCGTCATGGGCCAGAGCTATGAGGACCCGCTGGGTCAGCGTGGCTTCGTGTCGTTAACTGAATTGGCTATCGCAGCCTAATTTCTGCGTCACGTTAAAAACAGAGCTATATGCTGGAAACCCCTAACGTAAAGACGAGGGCAATCAGCAGGGAAGAGGTAACCAGTCCTCCCCTCAACGACTAGATAATCACAAACAAAAGACAAGGAGTTCAATTGAAATTTCCAGTGTCAGATGAAGTTGTACAAATGGCGGTTGGCGGTCTTCTCGGTGATTCGCACATCCGCAAAAAGAGTTGGGTAAATCAGGAAGGTAGGAAGCTAGAGGGCAACGCTCACATCATGATCGCTCATGGCGAGAATCAAGTTGAGTACCTCAAGTGGAAGATGAGCCTTCTTGGTGATCTATGGAATGGGACTATTAGAGAGCGTAATGGTAAGTGGGGAACTACTTATGCCGCAGAGAGTAAGTCCTCTAATAAGCTCAATCCATTCTATGAACTAATTGGCAAACCTAAGCGAGTCACTAGAAAGTTACTTAACCTTCTGTCTCCTTTAGGGCTGGCTATTTGGTACATGGATGACGGAACCCTAATGATCGAATACCACAAGAGATTAGATGGCACGTACGCTATTAAGCGTAGGCGCATCGCTCTCTGCACGGATTGCTTCTCTTTGGAAGAGCACTACATTATGCAGAGATATTTCAAAGTGGTATGGGATATTGATGTATCCATATTCAAGATAGCAGGTAAGCATAGACTATCTATGAACTACACAGAGGCTAAGAAGTTTGTAGAGATTGTAAAAGATCATATACATCCCAGCCTTCTGTATAAAATTGATTTCAACCGAGAACGTGATTATCGTAACGCTCTGCCTCCTCAGGTCAACGAGGAGTGATGATATAGTCTGTCCCCATATGAGAGTATGGGAGGTCGAGGAAACTGCGACCCGCTAAGCAACAGCTTAGTCCTAAGTGGGAATGTACCGCCCACGAAGTAACAGTAGACGGAAATTCTGGTATGCCGCTACTCGCCTGAACGAGGCTTGGATCGTCCGTATCGAATCGGCTGTAACCAACCTGTAAGGCTGAAACTGGGGGAGGGCACCGCCCTCCTCCTCCTGTAAAGTAAACTCAAAGGAGAATTAAAAATGGCTAATCGTGATTCTAATCTGTACAAGAAGGGCCTCGCCCATCGTGGCGTCTATGGTGGTAAGGAGCAGACCGTAACTGGTGTGATCCGTGTCAAGGCTGGCGAGTCTATCGCAACCTCTGACCTGCTGCGCATGGTCCCGCTGGGTGAGAATGTTCGCCCGGTCCAGCTAACCCTGACCGCTGTGCCGGTTGCGGGCAACCCGGTGCTCACCGCCTTTACCTTTAAGGCTGGCGTCGCTCCGATGTCGGACACCCCGTTTAAGCGCCCGGATGGTACGGAGTTTCCGGTTCTGGCAGCTGATGATGATGCTCTGGTCGCTTCGCTGGCTATCCCGGCAGGTGGTCTCATCACTTCGACCGAAGTCACTCGTCCTGTCGCTAACTCGGTCCCGAACTATGCTCCGTATATTGCGACCCTGGTTCCGACTGCTGCTGCTTCTGTTGCAGGCGGCGATGTTGATCTGTCGCTGACCGTCGTGTTCATCGGCGAGCAGAAGGCAGATGGCCTGATCTATGACAAGTTCATGGACGGCAAGGTCAAGAACTAAGCTGCACACTGGGAGGGGCTCCGGCCCCTCTCTTCCCTAATAAATACTGAGGAGGATTTCAATGACTGAAATTAACAAGAGCGTAGATGATCGCTCGAACGAACAGACTGAAGCTGTGAACAAGTTGGATATTGGCGCGCTGCGCACGTTCGCAAAGGCTATGGGCCTGAATGCAGGACGTGACTGGACTAAGGAAGATTTTGTCCGCGCAATTATCGCCAAGGGCGAGCAGAGTTCCGTGGGTGCTGTTCTCAATGATGAGAATGCTCCGCGACCCGGCTACAGTCGTATTGTCCTGCATCGCGACACCAGTGCAGGCCACAAGAATTCCCCGGTGCAGGTTGGTCATAACGGCCAGCTCTACTCCATTCCTCGTGGGGTGCCGGTAGATGTACCGTCGTATGTACTAGGTGTGCTTAACGACGCAGACGGTAAGGCCATGACTGAGGTCGAGGCCACCAACGGCGCGTCTAGTTTCCTAGAGAACGTCGGGAACTCTTACCCGGACCAGGTTCTAGCAACTACTCCTGGTAAAGTAAAGAACACTGTTGACCCGCGAGCGGCAGAGGCTGCGCTACGGGCTTCGTGTAAGGACGCAATTGGCCGTTGGCCCACCGATGGTGAGTACAAGGAATGGTTGCGTACTCGTATGAATAAAGCTTAAACACA
>CALKAR010000214.1 GCA_937988745.1 uncultured Peptococcaceae bacterium | reverse complement strand
CTTGCAAATGTGGGGCTGAAATCGGTCCGAAAACTGCGCTTCCTCCTGCTGAAAAAGCCCATCAATACGGACTTGCTCGGGCTAGCATCTAGCTCCAAAACCGGGGGTAGAGCCCTCTTTCTTTCAATCTTCCTCTTCAGCCAACTCTTGCCACGCCTTCTTGTCCAAGACCTTGACGTAAGTGCCCTTCTGGCCCATCGACCGAACGGCCACAATCCCGGCCATCGCCAGCTTCCTCAGAGCCCCCACAGCAGAGGCCCGAGATCCGAAGCCTAGCCTTTCGATCAGCTTGAGGATGACGATGTTCCCGCCGTTGGGAATAGCCTTTGCTATCTCCCTCGCCAAGAACCGCTCCGTAAACGTCATGTTCTGGTCCAGAATCGCCTTCATTCTGATACCCCCTTCGTAACCTCACTCAGAACTTGTTGCACTCTTTCTTCCACAGATCCCTCTGCCGTGATGAACGGCAGCTCCCAACCCACAAGCAGCGTCCTGATGAGCAGGTCGATCTCCTGCTGATACAGCCTACTTGGAATCCTGAAGCCGTCATCCTCAGGCTCTGTGCCAAGGGGCGGGCAGTACACGATCAGGTCATAGCTCGCCGCATGGCGCTGGCAGTCCACGAGATAACCGTAGCGGTAGTACAGGTTGGAGTGAGCATGGTTCCAAGCCAGCCAGTACGCTGCGTTATCGACAACCGTCCGGTCGCTCACGAAACCGCCTGGGTGTTGCGCCTCGGCACGCTGTTGCTGCTGTAAGCACCGGCGCTGAAATTCGACTTGCAACTCGGGATTGGCCCGACGCAACATCTCCTCGCTCATCACACCCATGCCCTGCGCCACCACACGTGCCTGCTCCTCGATCAGCGGCAGGCCAAGGCGACCAGCCAGGGCACGGGCCAGGGTGGACTTGCCGGAGGATTGGGGGCCGCAAATGCCGATCTTCACTTCGCAACCCGCCCCTTCCCGAACTCCACGATAATTCGGTTACCCTCAACCCTGGCTGGGTAGCGCCCTTCTCCGATGCCCTGAGCCCGCAGGCGCTCGGGGATGGTGCTGCCGCCCGCCCTGGCTGGCGACACCCTAGGTCGCTTGTGATCCCCACCGTGGAACGTAATGTGCCAGGGGCCTTCGGGCGTAACTTCGATGTTTAACTCCCCGGTCAGGTGGTTCCAGTGGAATCGGCACCGACGGCAGTCTTTAGGAGCCGTTTCAAAGACCTTTCGCATGACGGCTCGTCCAATGAATAGGCCGGTTTTGCGAAGCGATACGGTCATCGTACCTTTGCTTCCGCTCTCGGGCAGCCACTCCTCTACCATCTTGTAGACCTTAACGGGCCCCGCCTCCTCCGCAATGCGGCGTTCCAGGCGCTCCCGCTCGAAGCGTTCCTCGGGCGTCTCGCTTTCAGGTGCGCTCAGCCCATATTCCGACAGCCTCCGTGCCAGCTTGCCCATCTAGATCACCTCCCGTCTCAGACCGAACTGCGCATGAATGGGGCAGAAATCAACGTCCACACTGCCGTGCTCGTCCCTCTGGCGCACCCGATGCTCGTCGCACAACGACAGGCTGCACGTCTTGCCGTCGCCCATGGGGTAGTCGCACAGCGCGGTAGCGGGTTTAGCGCACCAGTGGCACAGCCCCAGCGACTCCAGGTCGACGCGATCGCCACACACGTACATAACCTGGCGACGCTTGGATCGCTTATCCGTTAACACGACCTGAACGCAGGCCATCGTCCGCCCTCCTGGCATGTCCCCCGCCCGCATGGGGCAGGGTAGAACTACGCCCCCTGCGCCTCTCTAGGCGGATAAATCTCCTCCAGCGGCAGGCCCCGCTCCATGTAGGACTCCCAGATAGCTCTCGCCTTGACGTACTCCCACACCCGGGCCCGCCGCACGTCGCCGAACCCGTACAGGTCCCGCAGCGCATCGTCCACAAGCCGGGCCAGGATGTAGTAGCACTCGGCCCGCATCGCCGCCATTGCCTCTTCAACCTCCCGGTGACGGCGGGGGTCGTGCAGCTGGCGCTCCAGTTCGCGTCGCATTTCACGGCGCTGGCGTTTTAGAGCGGCGGCGCGGCCCATATTATCACGCTCCCCGTAGGGCGTCGTAACGTTCAATAGCCGCCTCCAACTCCTCGAAAAGCTCGATGTTCGCCTCGCCATGTGGACCCATGTCTAGCATGCCGAGGCACAGCTCGCGGGCCGCCTCCACTACCTCACGGGCGGCCTGGAGCTCGGTTAAAACCGCTCTTAGCACGTGAACACCTTCTCCGAGGGGGCTGTGGCGTTCGGGGGTCAGCGTACTTCCCTC
>CALKAR010000213.1 GCA_937988745.1 uncultured Peptococcaceae bacterium | reverse complement strand
GAGGCGGGCGCCATTGGAGTGGCTGTAGGTGTGCATACGACTCAGTTTGAGATCCGTGATGTGGGCCTATATGAGCCGGTGCTTCGGCTTGCCAAAGAGGTAATTGACGAGCATCCGCGCAGCGACGAGATAGTACGAATCGCCGGGGTCTGCGGGCCCACAGAGCAGGCTGTAGTTGAGGCGAAGATTGCCCGAGATTTAGGTTACCACATGGTGCTGGTGAGTGTGGGCGGCTTAAACATCAGTGAAGCCGAACTGATTGCGCGCAGTCAAGCCATCGCTCAGGTTCTACCGTTGTTTGGGTTCTACCTGCAGCCAGCTGTGGGCGGACGGCTCCTCTCATACGATTATTGGCGAAGGCTTGCTGATATCCCCAATCTCTACGCTGTCAAAATCGCACCATTCGATCGTTACGAAACCATCCATACTGTGCGGGCCATCATGGATTCGCCCCGCTGGCAGGAAATAGCCCTCTATACAGGAAATGATGATACTATTGTCGCGGACCTGCTGACAACAGTACGCCGCAGCGTGAACGGCGAACATAGAGAAAAACACATCGTGGGAGGCCTCCTTGGCCAGTGGGCCGTTGGAACCAATAGGGCAGTGCAGCTGATGAATAAAATCAAGGCGGTGCGGGGCCAGGATCAGGTTCCCCGAGAGCTTCTGCAGCTCGGCTGGGAGTTGACTGATACCAACGGTGCCTTGTTCGATGCAAAGAACAACTTTAAAGGCTGCATCGCTGGCATTCACCAGGTTCTCTTTGAGCAGGGCCTGATGGAGAATATCCGCTGCCTCAATCCCAACGAGACTCTTTCTCCAGGGCAGCTCGAGGAGATTCAAAGGGTACGGAACGAATACCCACACCTCCACGATGATGAGTTCATTAAGGAAAATATCGACAACTGGTTGAGGTGAGGGTGTGAGTAAAGGCATCGTCGGTCTGGTTGATATTGAGACCAGCCATCCAGGAAGCTGGATTCCGATAATCAGAGAACTCGGTTATGAAGTAACAGTTTTCGACTCGGGTAGGCGGTACAGCTCTGCCCAGATCGAGAGCTTCGCCCAAGAACACGGCGTGCTCAAGGTCTATACGAACTTAGAAGAGATGGCTGCTGAAGTGGATCTAGGCATCATTGCAACAGCTAACTGGGATCTTCATCTCCAGCAGTGCCGCCCTTTTATTGCTCAAGGCAGGCCTGTTCTGATTGATAAACCGCTCGTTGGTTCCTATGACCATTTAGAACAGCTGTTGAAGTGGCATGAAGAGGGAGCGGTCATTGGTGGCGGTTCTTCCTTGAGATACTCCTCGGAAATAAGTGCTCTGAAGGCCGAGCTTGAGGAAAAAGAAGCAGAAGTGCTTTCTGTCTACGCTGTCTGCTCGGGTATGGGCTACTACTACGCCGTACATCTGGTTTCGATGCTTCAGGCACTTTTGGGATCTGGCATAGCTCGAGTGCGAGAGATGGGGACTTGCCCTTGGCGGGTTGAACTATTCTGGAACGCGGGGCAGAGCGCTGTTGTAGAGGTGGTTTGAGATCGGAAGAGCGTCGTGTAGGGAAAGAGTGTAGATCTCGGTGGTCG
>CALKAR010000212.1 GCA_937988745.1 uncultured Peptococcaceae bacterium | reverse complement strand
TCTTCGTCCGAGGACCTTTACTTGGCCGCAGTGGTCGCGGTTGTGGAGGCTGCGGTGTCGGCCTAATCGTCCTGGTCCTCGTCGTCGTCCTCTTGAGACGCTTCGTTCATTTTGAGTACGAGGTTGATGTGAGAGGTGTCGAGATCGAACATCTCGGCCAGTCCAGTCTTTGTTTCCCCGAGGTCCATGAGGATTTGGAAGGAGGCGCCGAGGCGGGAGGCCACTTCGGAGTAGTCGTCCAGGGCGAGAAACCCGTCTTGGGTTGCCTTGAGTATTTTGTTCTGGCGCTCGATCAGCTCCTGTTGAGCTTCGAGTGCTTTCTTTCTAGCCGTTGCGCTCTTGCTTGATCTCTTTGCCATGACCAACAACCTAGCCGTCGTAGGTCTGTCTAGCCAGCAAGTACCACATCTACAAGAACAGAACTGACGTTCTTAAAGAAATAAACGCCACACACAGTAGGCACTTTTAGTGTGAATGGTGGAAGGGCGGGCGCATCGCCCGGTAGAGTGTCGGTCATGATGTCGTTTCGGGCGGTCCATGCGGGCGCGGGTTACCAATACCTGCTGCGCTCGGTGGCCACCAACGACGCCTATGATCCATCCACCGAGACGGGCAAGCTGGCCGGGTACTACCAGGCGAAGGGGACTCCGCCTGGGCGCTGGATGGGCAGTGGGCTGGCCGCGCTGGGGTCGTCTACCGCCGCCGCTGGTGAGGTGGTGGAGGCTGATCAGATGTCGGCTCTGTATGGAATGGGGATGCACCCGGACACGCACGAGATGATTGATTCCGGCCATTCGATGGATGATTGCAAGCTCGGGGGGAAGTTTCCTACCTTCACAAAAGGTAGTGATGGCCAGTCGTTCCCCGTCCTCGATGAGCTACGGTGGTGCTGTTGCAAACTCCTGGCTGAGAGCCGTGACGGTTCAGTCTTTCATCCTCTGAGGCTCGCAGCGTGCCGGCGTTCTCAGGCAGCCTCGAAAACTCGGCTGACGATCACGGCATCCGGGTTCGGGTGCCCGTAGGCAAACATCGTGCCCTGGCCTTTCCGTAATGAGTGCATCGCCTCCATCCCCTTCAACGTGCGGTACGCCGAGGTTCGGTTCTTGAACGCTCCTTTCGGGCCCAGGATTCGTTTCAACCGGCCATGGTCCCCTTCGATGACGTTATTGAGGTATTTCACCTGCCGGTGTTCCACGGTCTGCGGGCAGATTCCCTCTGACTTCAACTCGGCGATTGCCCTGGCCAGGGAGGGTGCTTTATCGGTGTTGATCACCCGCGGGGACCCGGTTATCGTGTTCGACCTCAGGGTCTTGGCCAGGAAACGCTTCGCTGCGGCGACGTTACGCTTTGGGGACAGGTAAAAATCCAGGGTATGCCCGCCCGCGGTGATCGCCAGATCAGAGGTAGCACCACCTGCCGCCGACCCGGATATAGGTC
>CALKAR010000211.1 GCA_937988745.1 uncultured Peptococcaceae bacterium | reverse complement strand
GCCTCAGCGAAGCCAGCATTCGCCGCCTCATCGTCAGCCTCGTACCCCTCCTCCTCACCAAAGCCGTAGCTCTCAGCTGAACCTCCACTGCCGCCAGTAACCAGTTCGAGCACCTGCGCCGCCCGCAACCGAAGGGTCACGCCAGCACCAGCAATCTTGGTGTAGTAGGGGACTACCTCGAACGAGACCTTGATCTTCGAGCCGCCCCAGATGGATTCCGGGGTGATCGGCTTGCCCTTCGCATCGAAGAGAGCTGGCTTCTGGGAGAACGTCGAGCCTTCCTTAGTCCTCACCACCGCCTTGAGCTTGAAGTTGACCAGCAGATCGCCAGTCTCATCGTCGATGATGTAGGGAGGGTCGCCTTCCTTTATCCGGCCCTTGTTCTCCGCCTTCGCTTTCTCAAGGGCCTTTAGCATCATGTCGTCGAGGAAGGTCTGAACGTCCGCGATCTCTCGCCCCTGGACATCGCGGATCATGGAATCAGGATTGAGCCGGAGCTTCACCTTGTACTCGCCGTCAGCGTTGAACTTGGTGTCCGGCGCGGTGAGGTACGGGTAGATCGCCACCCCTACGTCGGTCACATAGCGGGGATTTCGTTTCTTCTTTTCAGTCATATCAGATCCTCACAGTTGTCGTGGGTCTTGCCTGTCGATAGATCAACTCATGTACTTGTCTTCGAGGGCCTCTACGTCATAACCCTCTGCCATCAGCTCCACTGCCAGATCCAGCGGAATCGGGAGGCCCTCCTCCCAGTACGCGATCGCTAGTTCGAGTGCGGTCATTGTTGGTCTCCACTACTGAGTCGTAATTGGCGGAGACCCCCGGCGAGCGGGCGGTCTCCACTACTGAGTTGTAATTGGTCAGCCCCGTATTAGGCAAAGAAAAACTCCGACTCCAGCACGGCGGTCAGGTCAAGGTTTCCTTTCGGAGGTAGCGGGTCAAGAGTCACGCCCTCTGGGAGCTGTTGCTCAAGTTCCTTCTTGAAGTCAGCCAACACGTCCCTACTCTCGTACATCTTCACGAACTCCTCACGGAGAATCTGAGCGAGTACGGGAGCATTACCGGCGTGAGTCCCGTAACTGTCATGGACCAGGGAGAATGACCTGATACCTTCCCGCCAACCACGACGGACGGTAGCTCGCAGGTGCGCCGCGTCCATGCTGTGCACCCAGTTCGGGCTGATACCGTTCGCCTGACGGTTACGGTCCAGCTCAGTAGTCGGCTCGTTCGCCACACTGAGCTGCACTCGAAGTCCATTGAACGTCAGGTTGATTCGGCTCGTGAGCAGCTTAGGATACGCCTGAAGCACCACCAGGTTGTCTGGGGTCGTCCAGCGCACCGGAAGGCCTTCCTGAGCGGCCAGACGTGCTGCCTTCTGTAGCCAGTCCATCGCCTGTCGAGCAGCGACCACTACTTCGCCGACACAATCCCAGATCAGTCCCCCCATGTACGCTGCGGCGTCCCATGCAGACTCCCACGGAAACTCCGCCCCGGACTCAAGCCTGTACGGGTGAACGGTGTCCTCGTAGACCTGCGTAGTGAACCCATATTTCCTCGCTCCATAGGCGAGCGTCATCACCGGTCGCTTGACGACCTTCCGGGTGATGCCATGCTTGAGCCAGCCCTTGGCGAGCTTGGCGATCTTCTTGTCATCGGACTGTGCGTCCTTCTCCACCCGCTCCAGCACCTTGTCCGCGACCTGCTGGTAGATGTCGGCTGGTCGATCCGCAGGAAGCAGGTTCACAGCTGCTCCTCCAATCTCGTCCCGGAGCATCGCGGAGAAATTCTGTAGACCATTGCAAGAGCCGTCCATCTGCACCGGAAGGTGGGAGTAGTAGCCATAGCCATGCGCCCGGAAGCCAGCCCAGTCAAAGCAGAACGCGAGGAACTGGAACGGACTATCGGCGTCAGCCCAGAACTTGTTGCTGAACGGGTCTGCTGCACAGGCTAGGATCTGCTTCTCATGCTCCAGCACCCAATCCACACGCTCTTGCAGCGAAACCTTGTCGTTTCCAAAGCAGTTGCTCCCGTGGATAGCCAACCACGCAGCAGCTTCCTCGTCGTTGATTTGGACGGCGTTAGCAAACTCCAACAACCCCCTAGCCAGGTCGCTCCCTTGCGGGTTGAGGAACAGCGGAACAGCGTAAGCACGTCCGCGGAAGTCGAGCTGATGTGGGAAGAAGATTTCATCCTCTTCCTCGAACATCTCGGCCACCATCAACACCTTGCAGAACTGGAGACGGAGACTCTTGAGCTTGGCGTTGGCCGCATGAACGTCGGTCGCCGCTCGCTTCCAGTGTTTAAACTGCTGGACCTGCTCCTCGGTCCACTGATCTCGCGGCAAATTGGCGTCTAGGAACGCAGGTCGAGACGGCAGTGGTAGATCGTTCGCGGCTGGGATACCGCCCAGCGTAGACCCCGACTCCCAGAGCTTACGGACCACGTTCAGCACGTTCTGGTTGATCCGCCACGCGGTGTGCTGCATTGCGTTTACCGCGTCGTAGACGTCCGGCATGTCGTGTTCGGCCAGCTCTTCGAGGTACTGCCTGGAGTAAGTCTTTATGGGCGTCAGACGGCGCACACGCGGAGTCCAGTAACCGCCGTCAAACGGTGATGTCCACGGGCGCGGCGGGATGATCGTAGGGAGATAAACCGGAGACAGGGCTTCACAGCGGTTATTCTCCTCGTTGATCCAGTCCATCGTCTCTTGAGTTGCCTCGATGTAGACATCATGCCGCTTCACATCCACGGCGCGAGTAACCCGCTGCACCAGCCCGGTCGTCTCCACCATGATCTCGATGAGCTTCGTACCGACCAGCACAGCATCGCGCGGTGACCAGCTCTCCCAAACGATATTGCGCTCCCGCATGTTGTGCATCAACACGGCACGCTGACGTCCGTAGCTATGGGAGTCCCTCTCCCGCTCCCGCTTGACCAACCAGTCGTAGGCTTTGCGGTCCATCTCCTTGAACTTACGGAACGCAAGCTCGTCTTCGATCAGGGACGCAACCCGACGAGCTAGAGGGACAAGCTTGTCCCCTTTGGCTACCCCATCAAGAACGACCCGTGCCGTGATGAGCGCTGCTGCCTCTGGCTCGATCTGTTTGAGGAAGTAGTAGGCACGATGCTTCCGACCAGCCTTACCTGACTCACAGTCCGCCAGGAAGGCGCGAATGCCTTCTGCGATTTGCTCGATGGAGTGATGGAGGAGACGGCGGACAGAACGAGTAGTCGTCTCCTGACCGTTCTCCCTAGCTCGGGCGATCTTCGACCAGTGGCGATCCACACCCATCGTCCGCATACGTTCCTCTAGCTCAACCTGCCGGTCCCACTTCGCGGCCCACTCTGGATTCTCTTCGATTTCGCGGATCAGGGTCTCGGTGATAGTGTTGGCAGTGACCATTCTCTTAGTTCTCCCTCTGTAGGTTCTTCTTAAGGGGG
>CALKAR010000210.1 GCA_937988745.1 uncultured Peptococcaceae bacterium | reverse complement strand
TTGGATCAGCTGTATTATGACTTCAGCGTCACCGCTTTCACACATCTCAATGATGCGTTGAGCAAACGCCGCTGATCGATCCTCAACACTGGCTTTCTGCTGCTGGGAGAACAACTGAGAGCCGACGAAGAAGAGGACCGCGATAACGGAGACGCCAAGCACCCAGCGTTGAAATCTTATGCTCATGATAATCCCTGAATAGTCCTCCGAGCTTGTGCCGCCTCGTCCTCTGCCCTCCGCCGCTCTTCACGTTCAATGTCCAGCTTGAGATGTAGTTCTTCAATTCGAGCCTGGAGAGCTGAAATCTGCTCCCTGAGGCTCTGCAACTCAGATTCGTACGTGGTCTTCAGTCGGTCATACTCTTCTGTAAAACGAGACTGTGCACTGGCCTCCCTTTTGAAAAGCAGAAGGAGCACGGCCATGAACAGACCACCGAAGCCAGCTTGAGGCAAAGCACCAAGAACGGCTTCAATGGAAAAGTCCACTGCTCGTTCCTTGGGTTTTCTCGTAGGGAGCCGAGGAAGCCGATGCCACCCCGGCCTTACTGATTACTGAGGCCCCATGTACTCGATTGATGCGTACGTGGGCATCTTCGGCCATTCATTCACACCCTTGAACTTCACCACGTTGGCCGTTGCTGCATAGAACAGGAACGACACGTGGTCTCCTCGCTGAAAGAGATGTTCAACTTCAACAGCGATGCGCTCAGCTCCCGGCGGTGGAGAGATGAGCTTCGTTTCCACACCGAGGATGTAGTTGAGTTTGGAGGTAAAGTTCGTATCGACGTCGTCGTTGATCCTCAACTGAACAGCCGCATAACTGGAAGTGCTGAGCCCCCCGGCGATGTCAACTCCCGCATCGAACCGGACTCGCCAACGGCCCGGGTACGGAATCTCAAACCACGTAGCTGGCTGGTTTCCAGCGATAGGGGACGGCTCATTGATGTGCACGATTGTGCCGGGAATGTTCTGATGAGGCTTGCCTGTCGTGTCGACCTCAGGAATCCCGTACCAGGCATCGTGGTAGCGGAGATCACCACCGACATGGGTGAACGTGTTGCTGAGGTAGATCTTGGCGTAGTCCCTTTGGCGAGAACCACGACTGGCTTCTTGGATCTGTCGTTCCAGTCGTTCAAGACGCTGAATCAGGTCATCCGATCCAGGAGATTTCATCTTCATTGCGCAATAGCCTCCTCCAGCGTCAAGTTCACGGTGTTCTCGGTAGCGCTGGAAAATCCGATGATCCGCCTACGGTAATTGCCGTCAGGAATCCACCTGTGGCCCTGAATGCCGAACTGGGGAGCATCACCAAGGGACCACTGGCCCAACGGCGGGGAAAGCTGATAACCGCCGTAGGTGTTACCCAGACCGTCGATCCGGACCGTGGCACTCCAGGTCTCCAGAGGCCAACGGAACGAATCCAGGATGTGGTCTGCGTAAGCCTCAAGCGTCGACTGAAGCACTACGCTGGTGTGTCCGGTGTCCACGTAGTCAATGCGCGGATATCCCAGGTCGTACAGGTCCATATCTTCCTAAAAACCGGCCTTCAAGGCT
>CALKAR010000209.1 GCA_937988745.1 uncultured Peptococcaceae bacterium | reverse complement strand
TATGTCCAAAGGGAGGAGGTGAAGCTGCGGTGCGCGCGTATGAGATTATGCTCATTTATACCCCAAACCTCGACGAGGAAGCTCTCGATGCTGCAGTAGAGCGGACAACCACTCTGATTACCAGCAACGGGGGCGAAGTCGAAAAGGTTGATAAGTGGGGAAAACGCCGTCTCGCGTATGAGATCAACGATCTGACCGAAGGCTTCTATGTGGTGATCGACTTCAAAGCAGATAGCGAAACGACTTCTGAAGTCGAGCGCATTCTCAAGATCACCGATGAGGTCGTACGGTATCTGCTCGTTCGTCGTGAAGAAGAATGAGCTAAGGAGATGAAGAGCGGTGTTGAATAAGATTATTCTGATCGGGCGACTCGTAGCAGATCCTCAACTGCGGTATACCCAATCTGGTATAGCCGTAGCCAATTTTACCATCGCCGTAGACCGTCCTTTTTTGTCTCAGAGCGGAGAAAGAGAAACAGACTTCATCGATATAGTAACTTGGCGGAGACAAGCTGAAGTTGTGGCTAACCACCTCAGCAAGGGACGCTTAGTTGCAGTTGAAGGCCGTTTGCAGATTCGCTCGTATGACGACCAGAATGGAATACGGAGAAAAGCTGCCGAAGTAGTGGCAGATCAAGTGCGCTTCTTAGATAGAGCTCGCGATGGTAGTTCAGCAGATGATGACGTCTCTATGGGTCCGCCTGAACCAGAATTTGATGATGTTCCGTTCTAATCAATAATGGTTTGGAGGCGAGATAATGGCCAGAGAACGAGGCCGCAGAGGCCGGAGGAAGGTCTGCTCCTTCTGTGTCGATAAAATCGATCGGATCGATTACAAAGAAGTAGGCCGCCTGCGCCGTTACATTACTGAACGCGGCAAAATTCTTCCTCGGCGGATTACAGGAAACTGTGCTCGGCACCAGCGGCAGTTGACTACCGCGATTAAGCGGGCACGGTTCATGGCGTTAATGCCATATACGCTTGACTAAAAATCAAGGAGCAGCTCAGCTGCTCCTTTTTTGCGATACTACCTAGATAGGTGGGAGGACCTCATGAAAACACGCTCTATTACAGAAGGAGCAATGCTGTCGGCGGTTACCGTTATTTTGACGATTATTGGAGAATATGTAGGCCTGCCAGCACTGATTATCCCAGTACCTCTCATACTATTGGTTTTCCGACACGGCTATAAACTAGGCATCACCATGTCAGTTGCATCGGCTATTGTAGCAAGCCTCATTGCCGGTCATGTTGGATCTGGTGTTACCATTATTATCTGGGGCTTCTTAGGGATAGCCCTCGGTATGGCGCTTCGGGAGAATTTCTCATTTGCGAAAACCATGCTGGTGGGAATGGTGGCCAACCTAGTAGTTATTGGTCTGAATGTATTCTTTTATTCGCTGATCTTTGGTGCGAATTTATTCGAAGACTTTTTTAAGATGTTTTCATCTGCCCTAGAGGATGTTTCTTCCTTATATGAGAGCTTAGGTGCAACCAGCGAGATGCTGGCCCAGATGGAAGCGATGCGCACTACCTTCACCCTCCTTATAGACTGGGGCCTTCCAGGTCTTCTATTGACTTCTTCTGTGATACTCACATTCATCAATTTAGCGGTTGTGCGCCTCATACTGCGCCGAATGGGAACAAATATCCCTTGGGTAAGACCATTTGCCCAGTGGCGGCTGCCAGGCTGGTTGGTGATTTTGTTTCTCGGAGGCCTGCTCTTAATGGGTACCGGTGGAGCAGAGGGTGATCTTCTGCCACGAATAGGGCTAAACTTGATTCTGGTTCTAATGCCGGCGTATTTAACTGCCGGGATCAGCCTCGGTTGGTTTTACTTCGATCGCTGGAGGATTCCGGTTGTGCTGCGGATAATTTTCTTGTACCTAGCGCTGTTTAATGGTCTAGTATTGTATATTGTAGTTCTAGCGGCTATGGTCGATTCTGTATACAGCCTGCGCAGACCTGCTGCGGAGGAAAAGTAAGAGAAAGAGAGGGATCGCTGTGAAGGTTATTCTGCAGAAAGATGTAAAGAAGCTCGGGAAGAAGGGCGATATCGTAGAAGTAGCAGAAGGTTACGGACGTAATTTCCTTATTCCCCGAGGTTTAGCAGTGGAAGCAAGTTCTGGTAATCTGCGCCAGGTTGAGCAGCTTAAGAAGGTAGAAGAGGCAAAAAGTGCCCGCGAACTTGAGCAGGCGCAGGAGATCGGCAAGAAGATTGAAGGAAAAACCCTTCAGATCAAGGCCAAAGTGGGTGGAGCAGGTAAGCTCTTCGGCTCGATTACTAACCAAGAGCTGGCAGATCAAATCAAACAGCAGTTCTCGGTAGATATTGACAGAAGGAAAATAGATTTAAAGGAGCCAATAAAGAGCTTGGGTTCATATAGCGTTACCGCGCGCATCCATCCAGAAGTACATGTCACTTTCAAAGTAGAAGTGGTTGAGGAATAAAGCGGAATATTGTGGGAGAGGGTATTTGACAGTGCTGAAACACCAAACAACCGACTCAGATTCTCTAAATAGACAGATAAACGCCTTATTTGCCGTGCTGGCCGAGATACACGGCACCGATCAACTGGTCCTCAAAGCCGGTAAATTAGACTCGTTGAATCTGATGCGTTCTGAAAAACTTGAGGAACGGGTACTTGCTTTGGAGCGCATTGTCCATGAAGACCCTACCATTCAGCAAGAGCGCAGTATTGAAGAAATTGCGGCCATGCTGGAAGAGTTTGAGGAGTACTTGGCCGATCTGCTGGCTCGCCGCCAGTTAGAAGATAAACTAGAGAGACGAATCAATGCGAAGCTGCAGGAGAGACATCTCGAATATCTGAAAGAGATCAGGCAGCAGGTGCTGAAGGAAGAGACCGGCCCTGATAATGCACAGACACTGAAGAAGTATGCCGAACTAGAGATACTCGAGCAGAAGAATCTTTCTCGTTCTACGCAGGAATTGATGCGGCCCCAGTCCTTAGAAGAAGTTGTGGGCCAGGATAAGGCAATTAAGTCGCTCCTCACCAAACTGAGCTCACCCTTTCCCCAGCATATTATCGTATATGGCCCTCCAGGTGTAGGGAAAACCACAGTAGCTCGCCTGGCGCTGAAATATGCAAAGGAGAAGAGCTATACCCCGTTTGCTGAGGACGCTCCTTTTGTAGAAGTCGATGGGACAACCCTGCGCTGGGATCCGCGTGAGGTTACAAATCCTCTCTTGGGTTCGGTGCATGATCCGATTTATCAAGGGGCGCGCCGGGACCTGGCTGATGGAGCCGTGCCCGAGCCAAAGCTGGGATTGGTGACTCAGGCTCACGGTGGTGTTCTGTTTATTGATGAAATTGGAGAATTGGACCTGATTTTGCAGAATAAGCTTCTTAAAGTGATGGAAGACAAGCGCGTCACCTTTGAGTCTTCGTATTATGATCCTGATGATCCACAAATACCGAAGTATATTCATAAGCTGTTTACGGAGGGTGCTCCCGCTGATTTCGTTTTGATCGGCGCGACAACTAGAGATCCATCGGAAATCAGTCCAGCATTTAGATCGCGCTGTGCCGAAGTGTTCTTTGATCCCTTGACACCAAAGGACATTATTTCTATAGTAAAATCTGCAGCGCAGCGTCTAGGAGCGCAGCTTGAAGACGGGGTTGCTGAGATGATCTCAGAATATACTATCGAGGGAAGGCAGGCTACTCGTCTCTTGGCAGACGCTTACAGCACTGCCCTGTACAGGCGCTCTGATGACAGTTTAGAGGACCTGGTGATATCTATCGCTGATATCCAAGAAGTAATTCAGGCTGCCAGACTTAGTTCTTATGTCGGTGTGAAAGCTTCTTCGACAAAAGAAGTTGGGCGCATTTTAGGTTTGGGTGTCAGTGGGTATCTTGGTTCAGTCTTAGAAATTGAAGCAGTAGCCTTCCCCGCAAGTTCGCCTGGTAAAGGGTCAATCCGCTTCAATGATACGGCCGGTTCAATGGCGAAGGACAGCGTGGCTAATGCTGCAGCTGTTTTCCGCAGCCTCACAGGTAAGCAGCTCACCGACTATGATATCCATGTAAACGTGGTGGGCGGCGGCAATATTGATGGGCCATCGGCAGGTGTGGCGATTTTAGCCGCCATTGTAAGTGCGGTATGGGAAATTCCGCTGCCGCAGGATATTGCCGTAACAGGCGAACTGTCAATTCGCGGTAAAGTCAAACCAATTGGCGGATTGCATCCGAAAATCTACGGTGCCCGCCAGGCTGGTGTAAAGAGAGTGTTTATCCCCCAGGAAAACTGGGATGAAATATCAGAGCAGCCTTCGGAGGTTGAAATTGTGCCCATCAAAACCATTGCCGAGTTTCTTCAGGCAATCATGGGCGATGAAATAAGTCGATTTCAGCTTTCGGTGGCAAACTAAATTCAACTAATAAAGGGGTGAGATGAGTGGTTCCTGATAGTCGAAGCGCGAAAACGGACCCTGATCCGGACCAGCGATGCCTATGCCTAGTCATCAGGCCGCTCTCTCGCGCCCTGTGTCTGGCATAGCACAGCTGTCGCTGTCCGTTTTTGTCGCTCCGAACTTGCATCAAGTCAAGGAGGAGGATGAAAACATGCCAGCAGTACTTCACAAAAAACTATACGAGCTGCTGCAGACTAAGCAGCTGAAAGAACTTAGGGAAGAACTTGAAGAACTGAACGTTGTAGACGTAGCAGAGTTTATTGAGGAGCTTGAGGGCGATAGTATTGTTATTGCATTCAGGGCACTGCACAAGGATACTGCAGCAGAGGTCTTTTCGTACCTGCCCTATGAAATGCAGGAACATATCGTCCGGTCTATCACAGACCAAGAGATAGCCCATATCATTAATGAACTGTTTGTTGACGATGCCGCGGACTTTCTAGAAGAAATGCCCGCCAATGTGGTAAAACGCGTGCTTAAGAATGCCGCCCCAGAGACCCGTTCTTTGATCAATCAGATCCTGCAATATCCGCAGGATTCAGCGGGCAGTATCATGACCGCTGAGTTTGTAGGACTAAAAAAGACCATGACCGTTCGGGAAGCCTTTGAGCGCATTCGCCGGGACGCGGTCGATCGGGAGACTGTTTACACCTGTTATGTTATGGACGAAAATCGCCGTCTCGAAGGTGTGATTACCGTCCGGGAACTCTTCCTGGCAGATGAGGATACCCTCATTGCTGACATCATGCACACTAATGTGATTTATGCTAGAACAACAGATGACCAGGAAGCAGTTGCTCATTTATTTGCCAAATATGATTTTATCTCTCTACCGGTAGTTGACCAAGAGAATCGCTTAGTAGGTATTGTTACCGTTGATGACGTAGTTGCTGTTATAACTCAGGAAGCTACGGAAGACTTCCAACTGATGGCAGCTACCAGCCCCACTGAGCGGCCTTACTTGAAGTCCAGTGTTTGGGAACTGGCCAAGAATAGGGTAATTTGGCTCGCAATTTTGATGCTGTCCGCTACCTTTACAGGCTTGATTTTACAGCGTTATGAAGAGGCCTTCGTGGCGCTGCCCCTGCTTGTAAGCTTTATTCCGATGCTGACCGATACAGGTGGGAACGCCGGTTCTCAAACTTCAACACTGGTTATTCGCGGAATGGCGCTTGATGAAATCAGTCCTAGCGATATTGGTAAGGTTGTCTGGAAGGAGTTCCGCATCAGTCTGATTGTAGGTGCGGTCTTAGCTGCCCTTAACTACGCTAGGATCCTTTTGATGCATCCCGGCGAATACTTGGTGGCGTTAACCGTATCGCTGGCTTTAATGACCACTGTGGTGATCGCCAAGACCGTAGGCGGCCTGCTTCCAATCATTGCTCGGATATTAAAAGCTGATCCTGCTATCATGGCGTCTCCTGTAATTACAACCATCGTCGACGCAGGTGCGCTGATTGTTTACTTCAAGATTGTAGAAGCGATGCTCCTGTGAAAATGAGAAATCCCCTGCTCAACATGGCAGGGGATTTCATCATTTTGGGTTTATTCGGAGAGAACTCTAGCACCTGCAGAGGCGGTAAACACATAAAATTGAGGCGTGATTCCGGTCTTGGCAGGGTAGTCTTCCATTACTCGGCTCCGCAGTTCTTCTACTTGATCTTTTTTCACAATGGTCACGGTGGAACCGCCGAAGCCTGCTCCGGTCATGCGGGAGCCGACCACACCAGGAGTGTTCTGGCAAATTTCCACCAAGATGTCTAGTTCGGTACAGCTGACTTCATAATCGGTCTTGAGGCTTTCATGAGAAGCGTTTAGGAGTCTGCCGAAGAATTCTACATCGCCATCTTCTAAGGCTTTGATTCCTTCTAGGACCCGCTGGTTTTCAGTGACCACATGGCGAGCTCGTTTTGCCAAGTCGCCTGGAAGGGCGTTAACCAGCTCGAGATGTTCGACGCCCACGTCGCGCAGTGCCTGGATGTCTGGCAGTTCGCGGCGCAGGAGTTCCACCGCTTCTTCACACTGGGAGCGGCGGATATTGTATTCACTGTCGACAAGGCCCCGCTTTACTCCGCTGTGGATTACAACTACGCTGTAACCCATCTCCTCAAAACCGGTGCGAACTAGTTCGTAGTCAAGGCTGCGGCAGTCTAAGAACAAGGCATGATCAGTTTCGCCCATCATGGAGGCAAACTGGTCCATGATACCGCAGTTGACACCTACAAATTCATTTTCGGCCTTCTGACTCAGCTTAACAAGCTCGACTCGGTCAGCATTGAGGCTGTTGAGCTCGCTCATCATAAGCGCTGCTCCTACCTCTAGAGCTGCTGAAGATGACAGGCCGCCTCCCTGCGGGATGTTGCCCTGGAGCACTATATCCATACCCTGCAGCGTATAACCAGCTTTGATGAGTTGATCAGCAACGCCTCGAATATAGTTGCTCCAGCCATGTTCTTCGGAAAACTCGATTCGACCAAGGTCGAACTCACTCAGCTCGTTGAAGTCCATGGAAAAGAGACGCACCTTGGTAGTTCCATTAAGTCCACCAACGTAGAGGATATGAGGATCGATGGCCATCGGGAAGACAAATCCATCATTGTAGTCGGTGTGTTCCCCTAATAGATTTACTCTTCCGGGGGCAGCTACACAGATAGGCTCATTTGATTCAGGAAACAGTTCAGCGTATTTCTGTTTTAATACTGCTGGATCCATTTAGAGTTCACCTCGCAGTTTCTTGGCTTGATCTTCTGGACTCATGTCAGTAATAAATGTACCTGCTCCCGATTCGACTCCAGCTAAATACTTCAGTTTATCAGCGGTGCGGTTTAGTGGATAAAACTCAAAATGGAAGTGGTATTCTGGATAATCGCCCTTGGTGGGGGCTTGGTGAATGACCATAATATACGGCAGAGAGAATCCGTAGAGCGCGTCGTACTTTGTCATGAGCTGTTTTAGAGCCTCAGCCAAGCCGACCTGTTCGTCTTCGGTAAAGTCAGAAAACGATTGAATATGGCGCTTGGCATAGATATGCACTTCATAGGGATAGCGGGCAAAGAACGGTACGAAGGCAGTGAAGTGCTCGTTATCAACGATAATTCTCTCGCCATCGTTGAGCTCTTCTTGCAGTATATCGCAGTAGAGGCAGCTGCCCGTCTCCTCTTTGTGTTTTTTAGCCGATTCGAGTTCTCGTTCAATGACGGGTGGTACAAATGGGAACGCGTAAATCTGTCCGTGGGGATGGTGCAGAGTTACGCCTACAGCTTCGCCCTTGTTTTCAAATATGAAGACATATTGAACTGCTGGGTTGCTTCCCAGTTCTTCGTAGCGGTCGGTCCAGACTTTAATTAGGTTAGTGATATGTTCTACCGATTCATCCGCTAATGTTCCATCGTGGCGCGGTGAATAGAGCACAACTTCACAGAGACCTTCCGCCGGAGCGGTCTGATACAAGGCCGTTCCTTCGATCTCTAGTGGCGGAGGCGGTTGGTTAAGAGATGAGAATTTATTCTGGAATACTACAATTTCATAATCCTCAGCGGGTACTTCGGTGGGGAAATCCCCAGGCTTGGTCGGACAGAGGGGGCAGAACTCCGCCGGCGGTTTATAGGTCCTATCCTGACGGTGAGCAGCTACAATTACCCACTGCCGCAATTGGGGATTCCAACGCAGTTCAGACAATCAAATCTCTCCTCACTTCTTTTTTTTGAAAGAATAAAAGATTATGTAGCGGCCATCTGGTTTCTTTTGGACTGTTTTCTTCAACGATTCAACCTCCCCATTTCATCTTGTTAAACCGAAGAATATAAATAAGCTCCCAATAACCATTCTATAAAAAAATAATTGTTCCCTGCCAAGGGAATTGCTTGTGCGATGAGAAGATTACTACAAAGCAGAATGGTTGGGGGGAAAGCTATGCGCAGAGTGATTGCATCTTCCAAGGCGCCGGCTGCAGTGGGGCCGTACAGTCAAGGGATCCAGGTTGGCGAATTTCTTTTTATATCGGGTCAGCTTCCGCTTGATCCTGCTACGGGAGTGATGGTTTCCGACGATGTGGCGGCTCAGACCCGCCAGGTTCTAGAAAACCTTAAGGCGGTAGCTGAAGAAGCAGGCTGCAGTCTGGCTGACGCTGTAAAGGTAACAATCTATCTGACCAATTTGGAGCACTTTGGTTTGGTGAATGAGATCTACGCCCAGTACTTCACTGCTGATCCTCCGGCTCGGGTTTGTGTGGAGGTCAGCCGCTTGCCAAAAGACGCAGCGATAGAAATGGACGCAATCTGCATCGTCAAAGCATAAGTTATAGTTAGATTTTCCAAGGGAGGCGAGTACATGCCCAAGCTGAGAGTGGGTGTGGTATATGGCGGCCGGTCAGGCGAACATGAGGTGTCGCTGATGTCTGCCCGGTCGATCATCAGTGCACTTGATCCAGAAAAATATGAAGTAACAGCGATTGGTATAACAAAATCGGGTCAGTGGGTGAAGCGGCCAATTCCTGATGAAGCAGAAGTTCTTGATTTTACTATCGACAATCCAGAAGACACGGTGGAAATCAAACCCGATCCTACGCTTTGGCAGGGGTTTGATGTCATTTTCCCTGTTTTGCACGGAACATATGGCGAAGATGGAACAATCCAGGGTCTCTTTGAAATGGCCAACATCCCTTATGTCGGGGCTGGCGTAGCTGCATCGGCTGTAAGCATGGATAAAGCGCTGATGCGCGTTTTGTTTTCTCAGGCAGGCCTGCCTCTGGTTCCATGGGTTGTTGTAAAGCGCCACGAATTTGACCAAGAGCCCGAAGCTGTGTATGATCGTATTGTGGAACAGCTTGGCTTTCCCTGTTTTGTTAAGCCGGCAAATCTAGGTTCCAGTGTGGGCATTTCTAAGGTCAAGCACAAAGCCGATCTGCAGAAAGCTTTAGAAGAAGCCTTCTCCTATGACCGCAAAGTCATCGTAGAGCAGGGAGTAGAAAACGCCCGCGAAATTGAGTGCAGTGTGCTGGGTAATGAAGAGCCAGAAGCAGCTGAGGCTTTAGGTGAAATTATCCCAGCAAATGAGTTTTATGATTATGAAGCTAAATATCATCGTGATGACTCAGAATTAATTATTCCTGCTAAGGTAACACCTGAGCAGGCTGAAAATATCCGCAGCTATGCCATTGCCGCGTTTAAGGCGGTAGATTGCGCGGGGATGGCCCGCGTAGACTTCTTCCTCACTCCTGAGGGCAGAGTAATTCTAAACGAAATCAATACCATCCCCGGCTTTACCCGCATCAGTATGTACCCAAAACTTTGGGAGGCATCGGGCTTGCCCTATAAAAAGCTGGTAGACCGATTGATTGAATTGGCCCTTGAGCGGCATGAGCAGAGACAGAAGCTGCGCACTAGTTTATAGCGAACGAACGATTGGGAACGTGTTGATGACTCTTCATCAACACGTTCCTAATAAGGAGCGAGATAATGGTAATAAAGGACCTGTGGAAATACTACGGCGATGAGCTTGTCTTTGCTGAGTTTTCCGCCACCATTGATGCTGCTGACCGGATCGGGTTAGTAGGGGCCAATGGAGTTGGTAAGACCACTCTGCTCCGAGTGTTGGCCGGCGAACTGGATGCCGAGCGGGGGTCTATCAGTTTTGGGAAAAACTATACGATAGGTATTTTAACTCAGCATCTTACCGAAGCAGATGAAACACTAGAAGAATACCTAACGGCTCCCTTTCAACCCATATTGGAGATGGCCTCTGAGCTGAGAGCTCTCGAGTCTCGCCTCTCTGATCCGGAAGTATACTCCAATGAAACTCTTCTGAACCAGACTATGGAATCTTATGGTCAGCTCGAGCAGCGGTTCAGTGCCGCGGGAGGCTATGATTATCGAGTTCAGATTAGGACGGCCGCCATAGGTCTTGGTTTTTCTGAAGCAGATCTCTCCAGGCCACTGCCTACCTTCAGTGGGGGCGAGAAGATGCGCGCTGGATTGGCTCAGCTGCTTCTTTCTAAGCCTGATCTGCTGCTTTTGGACGAGCCCACAAACCACCTTGATGTGGAAGCGATCGAATGGCTCGAAAGCTACTTAGCTGCCTACCCAAAGGCTCTTGTTGTAGTTTCCCATGACCGTTATTTTCTAGATCGAGTCTGCACCCGCATTTGGGAAATGCAGGATCAGCGAGTTTTTCAGTATAAGGGCAACTACTCCACTTACCTTCCTCAGCGTGAGCAATTGCGAAAAAACTTGCGTCAGGAGGCTGAAAAGCTGGCTGAGGAGCGGGAGCGCATTACTAATTTTATCCGTAAATTTGGTGCAGGTACTCGGGCACGCCAGGCAAAAAGTTTAGAAAAGAAGCTTCAGCGGATGGATGATGTCCAGGTTCTCAGTGATGATCCCAGTCTGCGGTTCCGCATTAAACCGCGCCGTCAGTCAGGTACGCGCGTTGTAGAATTGAGCGGCATTACCAAGACCTATGATGATACAATCATTCTAGAGGAAGTATCGGCAGAGGTCCGCCGAGGAGACCGCATCGCGCTGATTGGCCCAAACGGAAGCGGCAAGAGTACATTGCTGAAGATTCTGGCTGGTGAATTGGATTTCCAGGGAAAACTCCGTTGGGGAACGAATGTAGATGTAGGGTATTTTTCGCAGGAGATTGTCTTTAATCCCGCGAACACCGTTTTAGAAGAGTTATATGATGAGCACCGGATGGAGTTGGGAGTGCTGCGCAGTGTATTAGCCCAGTTCCTTTTCCGGGGAGATGATGTTTTTAAGCCTACCACCGTTTTGAGCGGCGGGGAGCGCAATCGCTTGGCTCTGGCTAAACTGCTTCTTGCCGGACCTAACTTCCTTCTGCTTGACGAACCAACGAACCATCTCGACATCTACGCCCGAGAGGCGTTAGAAACCTCTCTCCAAGACTTTGGCGGTACTTTGATCTTTGTTTCCCACGACCGCTATTTTATCGACAAACTTGCAGACAAGCTTTGGATAATGCAGAATGGCACAATCGCTGAATTTGTCGGTAATTTCAGCGAATATCGTGTTTGGCAGAAAGAGATGGCTGCTGCGCAGAAAGAGGCCCAGATTCGCAAAGAGAACCGGGCTAGAGAAGAAGCGCAGAAGGCTAAAGGTTCTGGCCTCTCTAAGTGGGCGCTCGAGAAAAAGCAGCAGGAATTAGAAGACGAAATCATACTTTTAGAGGAACAGAAAGCCGAGCTCGAACATGCTTTGGCTTCTCCAGACCTTTATCTCGATGATGAACTCAGCAAGAAAACAGTTGAGGAATACAATGCAGTACGAGACAAGCTTTCCCAGTATTACAAAGACTGGGAGACATTGGTGGAAAGGCTGCAGGAAGGATGAATGATGATGTCTACCCACAAGGGTACTGGTGTACTTTTGCAGGGCTTGGACAATTTGCCGGTGCAGGTGCCCGGTGAGATTTTAGAAAGCCAAGCCAGTCTTGGCCCAATTCCAGTCTTGTTATGGATCAACTTACTAGCCTGCGCCCAGCAGGGTCGTCCGCTGCGCATAGAGCAGATAGCGGAATATATGGGTGTCGAAGTAGAAGAGATCGAACAGGCCATGGTCGTTTTGGCCAATGCAGGTTGGGTTAATGACGAAGGTCTCGTTATCCACCTGACCATTCCAGAAGACGTACCGGAGCAGGGCAGGTTTGAAACCGCAGTGGCGGTTCTTGATGAAGAACAGGCGTCCTTTGAGTGGCTGATCAGCTATTACGCAGCCAGGGTAGGGGACCCATCGCCGGAAGAGATGCGCAAATTGCTGTATTGGATGGAACGGCGAGGCGTATCGCATGAGGTGATTGCCGTTGCGATTGAAGAGATGTGCGCGGGCGCACCTCGCCCGAGCTTTGCTTACCTAGAAGGTATTCTGCGCAATTGGCACGCCCTGGGAATTCGGGTTTACGCTGATTTGATAGAACGTCCGAATGTAGCCCGGGTACTTACGCAGCAGCCAGGAAAAGAGGAACTAACACCAGCAGAACGACGCTGGAAGGAGGTGTTCCCAGATGAGTTCACTGATTGACATACCTGATACCCAGCTGATGGATCTCAACGCAGAACGTCAGGTGCTGGGGATCCTCATTAAATATCCAGCAGAAGTGGATAATGTGGTGGATCGTCTGCGGCCCATTCATTTTTATGATTTAGCTCACAGGCGGATTTACGAAATCATTTTAGATTTGTATCACAAGCGGGGCCGTATATCTTACACTCAGATTTACAATGAACTGCGCAATGAGCGTATCACTGATTCACCTGCGGAATTTCTTATATCACTTACAGAATCCTTCGTATCCTTAAGTGAGCTCGAACCCAGCATTGCTGTACTGCAGTCGAAGTATAATGTGCGGCGCCTTGTCGACGCTGTGGATCAAATTAAGGCGGCAGCTTTGGGCAACAAGTTTGACGATGTGGAAGAACTGCAGTCCCACGCTCAGCAGCTAATTTTTGATGCTACAGTGAATACGGAGGACTCTGAGGATGATGCGAAAAGTCTTCTGGAAGTCCTGAACAAGTGCTACATCAATCTTATTCGGCGCAGAGAAGGCAGCGACGACGCCTATGGACTGTCGGTCCGTTTACCTGCTATCGATGCTATGACAACTGGATTCAAGAAGAAGGACTTGATTATCCTTGCTGCCAGGCCGAGTATGGGTAAAACAGCACTGGCATTGAACATGGCCGTCAATGTAGCTAAGCGGGATATCCCGGTCTTGATTTTCTCGCTGGAGATGGATGATGAGCAGATCGGTGACCGTATTGTGCTCAGTGAGTTCTTCAGCCGCAAGCAGGCAGGAGATTTTGAGATTACTTCGTATGAGTACCAGACCAAACTCAGTGATGAGCAGTTCATGCGGGCGCAAGAAGTCTTCAACGATCTGTATCATCTACCAATTCGCATAGTGGACAAACGGGGCTTGACTTGTGCTGATATCCGGGCAAAAGCGCGCAAGGTCAAAGCAGAAATGCCTGACCTTGGCTTAATAGTGATCGACTATCTGCAGCTCATTAAACCGCCAGCAGATGCTAACCGCAGCTGGGCTCTGATTGTCGGAGAAATCGTGCGAGAGCTGCGAGATCTGGCTGGCGAACTGGATTTGCCTATCATTCTTCTGTCACAGTTGAACCGTGGTGTAGAAAGCCGTGAGAACAAACGGCCTATGATGTCTGACCTGCGCGACTCGGGGAACATTGAAGAATTCGCCGACGTTGTCATGTTCCTGTATAGGGAAGACTATTACTACCCCGATTTGGCCGCTCAGAACGGTACAGAAGGACTTGTCGAAGTGATCTTTGCCAAGCAGCGCAAGGGGCCTACAGGCACAGTACAGCTGCGGTTTATTAAGGAGTATACACGCTTTATCGATGAATTTCCAGGGAAAGCGAGCGGTGAGTGATGGGCATGTTCGAAGACCTTGAAAGGGTCAAGCTGCGCTTTATTTCAGCATGCGAAACCATGGTGAGCCAAGGACAGCTGTCCGAGTCGGAATTTCAGCAGATCATCGATCTCCTAGATAAAATGGATGATTATGATGACCGGCAGTTCCTCGACGAACTTGCGGATATCAGTAAAGGCATGACTGACTTTATCGATTGGGAGGCCATGTCGAAGAGTAGGAGGTAGACTGTGCCCAAGATAAGTACCCCCTCATATGTTAAGGGGATTCTCCGCGAAAAGGGATATACTATCAAGAAAAGGTTCGGGCAGAACTTCTTGGTAGATCAAAATTATGTAGATAAAATTGTGGCGGCAGCAGACCTTTCCCCGACTGACTGGGTGTTGGAAATCGGTCCTGGCCTCGGGGTGCTTACCCACGAAATGGCTGCCCAGGCAGAGCGCGTAGTGGCGCTGGAAATCGACCGGGAGCTGGTGGCTATCCTGCAGGACACAATCGAGGAAGCAAATGTCTCGATTGTAGAATGCGATGCTCTGGCCGTTGATTGGCGAGAAGTTCTGCAAGAACGGGGCTGGAGCGGCGGAACCGTCAAATTGGTGGCCAACCTGCCGTACTATATCACAACACCCTTGGTGATGAAGGCTTTAGAAAGCTTCCTCCCTTTTAAGGCTGTTGTGGTAATGGTACAGCGGGAAGTGGCAGAAAGAATGGTGGCCGGTCCTGGCAGCAAGGATTATGGTGTCCTTTCTTTGGCGGTCCAGTATTACAGCCAGGCTGAGGTAGTCACCCGTGTACCTCGTTCGGTGTTCTATCCGCCACCTGAAGTTGACTCAGCCGTAGTCAAGCTAGTGCCTTGTCCCCCTTCAGTATCTGCCCCACGGGAAGAACTCTTTCAAGTTATCCGAGCGGCATTTCAGCAGCGCCGCAAAACTGTTCGCAACTCTCTGAAAGCACTGGTGGAATCGTGGGATTTGTCTGCTGCGGACCTTGATGAGGTGCTAGAAGAGGCTGACATAAGCGGTGATCTGAGGGGCGAACGTCTTTCCCTTAATGACTTCAGCCGCCTTACAGAAGCCTTAATTAAGAGGTGTTAGCATGATATTCATCAGTCCGAGTAAGGGTAGGCTCACATTTGATGAAGTATTTGAGGAAATCCGCGCATATATTGATCAGTATCCCAACGAAAGCTTTCGGCTGATCATTGGAACTGATTCGCAGCTGCGGGGTCATGCGGAAACCACTTACGTGACCGCATTGATTATCCACCGCAAAGGCAAAGGTGCGCGGTTTTTCTACACGCGCAAATCGGAGAACTATACACGCTCTTTGAGGCAGCGCATTTTTTACGAGGCTTCGCAGAGCTTATCCGTTGCTAGTCAAGTCTTGTCTAAGATGGCTGATTTAGGACAGGATATGGATGTTGAAATCCATCTCGATGTTGGAAGCAACGGAGCTACTAAGGAACTGATCAAAGAGGTAGTCGGAATGGTTAACGGCTCTGGTTTCACCTGCCGGATCAAGCCTCAGGCGTATGGTGCATCGACTGTAGCCGATCGTTTTACGAAATAATCCGAGGTAGATTAGGTAAAGGTAGAAAAACAACCTACAAAAAACATCTTGACAGCGTACAGGCCACTTGGTAAAATATTAGATTTATTGACACGTCACCTGTTCTGTGATAGAATATACCCATCACGGGTGTAAGGAAGGTGACAGGGATGGCTGAAAACACTCCGACTATCGAGCAGATTAAGTTGGACCTTGAATCCTGTGTTGGTAAGCGTGTTAAACTGAGAGCTAACCGGGGCCGTAAGAAGGTTGTAGAGACCGAAGGCATCATCGAAAGCACATACCCGAAGCTCTTCGTTGTCAAACTAGATAAGTCAAATTCGGTCAGACGCTTATCCTACACTTATGCAGACGTCCTTACTCGCACTGTAGAAATCACTGTTGATGACACTGTTATTGGAGCGGCGAACATGTAGGTTCGAATAGAAAAAAAGCACCGGCGACGGTGCTTTTTTTGTGTCCCAAAACATATCCATGTTGCGAGGGGGCGTTGCCATGGGGCTTGTCAATCGGTACAAGTTTGGCTCACGGGTATTAACTATGGGAATGCGCGGTCCAGATGTGCTGCAGCTGCAGGAGAACTTGCGTGCCCGCGGCTATGATATTCCGCCCGAGGAAACTCATTTCGGTTATCTAACTCGCGAGGCACTGCAGCAGTTTCAACGGGATTACGGCCTTGTGTCCGACGGGAAAGCTGGCAAGGCGGTTTACGCCCTCCTAAAAGAGGATAAGCTCCCAATTACCCGCTTGATTCATCGAGTAGAACCAGGGGAAACCATTGAGCAGATTGCTGACAAATACGGTGTGGGCGTTGAAGCGTTCGCTGCAAACAATCGCATTCGTAATCTTTATGCAGGGCAGCGCTTGGTATTCTTTGACCGAGAGGTTTGGGCTGTAGGCGAAACAGTCCCTGGTCCAGATCAGGATCTGACAGGTGTGCTCATACCAGTGGATTTGTGTGACACAGGTGAAAAAGAAGCGGTGTGTCCACCAGGGCCCACTTGTCTTGTGGCCCTCTGCACTGGAAGTTCCGAGCCTGTGTTGTGGATGCACAACCAGATCTGTACTCCATTCCGCCGGAAACGTCTTGCCCAGCGTATCAAAGATATTAGCAAGAATACGGGGGGAGTGTGCTTCTGCTTTGAGGAGCTGGCTCGGGTTGATGGAGGCCGCTATCTCAACTTAATAAAAAGGGTTCGCAAACTCCTTCCCCAAAAGCGAATTTTGGTTCAGATTGGCCCTGGTGTGCCGCGCCGGGGCTTGACCAGCGGGTTGGATTATCGGAGGCTTAATGCCGCTGTTGATCGCATTGTGGTGCAGATACCTCAGCCAACAGTCCCAGCTCCTGTCGTTTCTCGTCAAGCGGTGGAAAGGCTTCTCTGGCCTCTGCTGCGAGAAGTTAGTTCTTGGAAGCTTCTGCTGCGCATACCTGTCTATGCTCTGCTTTGGAACTTAAGTGAACCTAACACTCCGCCGGTTGTTCTGTCTCACTCTGAAGCAGTCGCGAAAGTATATCGCCACAACGCCCGAATCCGCCAGGGTGAAGATGGAACAGCATTTTATCACTTCATGCATAAGGGAACAGAATATCATCTTCGCCTTGTACACCGCAGTACATTCAACCAGGTTGTGGGCTTAGTAAATGCCTATAACCTCGCTGGTGTCGTTATAGATCGACTGGGGATGGAAGATGCCCGTCTGTGGAATGCTCTGCGTTCCCATTTTCGCACAGCGCACTTTTAAGTTTTTCTGTTCATTTTTTTGGAAAAGTCCTCATAGGAATTAGAGAAAGCACTATTGCTGCAAAGAGGGGGAAAGAGATGAGCCTGCGTGTAAAAGAAGAGCGCCTGTACGTGGAAAACCAACTTGGGGACAATAGCCTCCAAGCTGTTTTTCAAGGCACCGTCGAGCTGCCCGTGAACGCTGAAGGAATCGCCAGAGTGGTCTGGGTAAAGGGCCATCCGGTCATTTCGAAGATCGCTGCGGGGGAAGATCAGGTAAAGCTGCAGGGTGCAATCGATATCCAGATGGTCTACGTACCCGAGGTCCTTGAGGGTGATATTGCCGAGCTGCAGCGCGTCGAATGGCCTGGTGCTATCCCCTTCGACCATTACGTAGAGATCATCGGCGCTGAACCCTATATGACCGCCGAGGCGGCTTTAGAGGTCATTGGCTGTGAATATGAGGTGCGCCCTGACGGGAGAGTTGTTGATCTTGATGTGTTGACTCTTACTAAGGCGTCAATTAAGTTGGGTCAATCACACACTGTGATTACCGCAGCTGCAGTGGGAGCACCTAAGAAACTCGTGACAGACGAACTTACACTCAATACTCGGCTTCCGGTTGTGGAAGTACCTTTCCACAAGGAGATTACCGGGATTCTGGAGCTTCCTGAAGAAGCAGAGTCCATCAACAAGATCCTGGATGTCCGCTGTGAATTGGTGCTTCCGCCTGTCGAAGTGCAGCAGGGCAAAATGACCATTACAGGTACTGCAGAAGTTGAACTGATCTATTCCGCCGTTGGAGGCGGAGTACGGCGCGTTGTTTTTGAGAACATGCTTCCACTCGAAGTAGACTACAGTGATTCTGCGCTAGAACAGGATATGGGGGTAAAGATTAAGACCACAGCTAACTGGGATTCCTTTGTGGTTAATGATGGCAGAGCAGCCAGAATCGAGCTTTCGGTAAGCGGTACTGCTGAGGTTTTTCGCAGGCAGGTAACTCGAGTGCTGACTAACCTGTCGTGTCCAACCGATGAATCCATTGAGACCCGCACTGAGACCATCAATGTGGACAGCATTGTCAACGAAAAGGTACATCAGACTGTCATTCAGGGCATTCTCGAACTGACAGAAACAGACCTTCCCATCAGAGAACTCTTGCGGGCAGAGGCGCGGCCTCAGATAGTAGATTACCGCGTTGAGGAAGATAAGATCACCCTAGAAGGTGCTCTTGATGTCGAGCTGGTTTACCTTGCTTATACCGATGAAGAACTAAAACCACTTCACTCTGTCGTCTTTCCTGCCGCTCTTCCAATTCAGCAGTCTATTGTTATAGGCGGCCTTGAGCCAGGAATGAAAGTCAACTTCACAACAGCGGTCAAGGATATCAAGACAGACTTAATAAACCGGGAGACGATCGAGGTTTTTGTGACCCTGCGGTTTGACGTTGAGGCCTTGGAAGAAATTCAGGCAGACGTGGTAGTAGAAGCCATCGAAATGACGCCGCCCGATCCCGACCCACCGTCAGTTACTTATATCTTCGTACAGGAAAAAGATACACTTTGGAAACTGGCTAGACAGTATCATTCTGACGAAGCGGCCATCCTGCAGGCTAATTCGTGGCTGCAGGGTGAAGGTGAGATAGAGCTCCGCCCCGGTGACAAGATATGCATTCCGAGAAAATAGTTAGAACGGAAAAGGTGGGCCTCCGGGTCCATCTTTTTTACATTTAGAGGGCATACTAATAGGCAGCATTTCTTAGCGAAAAAGGTGATTGGATGTCAATACTTGCACTGGCAGCTGCTGCAATTTCTGGAGCCCTCATGGCGGTACAAGGTACCCTCAACTCAGGCTTAAGCAAAGTGTTGGGGCTTCTCGAGGCTTCATTTGTCGTGCACATCATTGGATCACTTACCGGGGCAGTTCTACTGCTCTTTCGGTTAGGACAGGGCAACTGGCGCCAAGCTCTTCAGGCACCTTGGTACACCTACTTGGGTGGAGTGCTCGGAATTGGTATCGTGCTCTTGGTGGCACTGGCTATAGGAGAAGTTGGAGCCGCTTCTGCCACCACAGCAATTATTGTCGGACAGGTGGGCACAGCAGTTCTTATCGATCTTTTTGGGTGGTTTGGCATGGAAAAGGCTCCCTTTAATTACTTAAAAGCAGTGGGAATCGCCTTTATGGCAGCAGGTGCTTGGCTTTTGCTCCGCCGTCCTAAATAGACAGGAGGGTTTTTTAAACCCATGCTGAACTACTGTTTAGAACGGGGTGATCAGCATTGGGTGGAATATCTCTCCAGGCTAGGGCCAAGATAAATCTGACCCTAGATGTTGTGGGGAGGCGAACTGATGGTTACCATCTTCTCGAAAGTGTGATGCAGTCGATTGCTCTGGCTGATCACATCCATTTGCGTAAGCGCGCTAGAGGGATTAAACTGATAGTAGATGAGCCTCAAATCCCCACTGATGAACGAAATACTGCATGGCGAGCAGCGGAGCTTTTTTTAAACACCCTGGAGATTGACAGCGGTGTGGAGATAGTTATCGAAAAGAAGATTCCATCAGCTGCTGGTTTAGGCGGGGGCAGTGCTGATGCAGCGGCAGTCCTTCATGGTTTAGACATCCTGTTCGAGACCGGGTTATCGCCAGAGGCCCTTCGGCAGATGGGGGTGCAGATTGGAGCCGATGTTCCGTTTTGCTTGGTAGGTGGAACCCAGCTGGCAGAAGGCATAGGCGAGATTTTAACTGACCTGCCCAGTGTGCCTCATGCCGTGTTTGCCCTAGTAAAACCTAAGGCCGATGCTTCTACAAAGGTTGTCTATCAAGGCTTACAACCAACTGCGTTTGGTACGCAGTATTCAAAGAGCTTTATCAGGCGCTTGGCCAGTGGCCAGGGGTGGTCTGATCTTGCCCTTGAGTTAGGTAATGTTTTAGAGACGGTGACAGCTAAACTGCTTCCTGAAGTGAGTGAATGGAAGATGCGTTTGTTCGAATCAGGTGCCCTTGGTGTCCTGATGTCAGGCAGCGGACCCACCGTGTTTGGTGTTTTTGCTGACTACGAGCGGGCCCAGGAATTTCAGGAAAGATGGCAGGGGCATGGGCAAGTCATTCTAACTCACCCAGTCGGGCGAGGAATTGGTTAAGCGAATGGAGGAGACCTATGAAGGTCGATGCTATTGTTCTAGCAGGGGCTGCAAATACGGGTAGACTGCAGGAAGTTAGTCCTGAAAAGTATGAAGCTGCCATTCCTGTCGGAGGGAAACCACTAGTGAAGTATGTCGTGGAAGCTCTCCAGAGCACGCCCCGCATTCGGGAGATCGTGGTAGTGGGGCCCAAAGCGATAGCTCCTATTCTGCCTGCTGGCGTGCGCTTGGTAGAATCAGGCCCTACACTAACCAGCAATGTGCTGTTAGGCGCGGAAGCACTAAAAGGCAGCCCTAAAGTTTTGATAGTAACGTCGGATATTCCCTTTATACATAGAGAGGCAATAGAGGATTTCCTCGACCGCTGTGCTGAGCTCGACGCTGAAGTGTATTACCCCATCATTTCCAAAGAAGCTAATGACCAGGTTTATCCCGATTGTGTGCGCACTTATGTGAAGCTCAAGGAAGGTGTCTTCACCGGCGGTAATATTGTCTTGGTTTCACCTTCTGTCTTAGCCAATTCTAAGGTCTTGATGGAAAAGGTACTTACGCTTCGCAAGAAGCCTTGGAAGCTTGCACAATTGCTGGGATTTTCCTTTGTGCTGAAATTCTTCCTGCAGCGCTTAAGTTTGTCTGAACTGGAAAAACGTGTCAGCCAACTGCTGGGAGTAAAGGGTGTGGCTATTATTAGTCCATATCCAGAAATTGGGACAGATGTGGATAAGCCCAGCGACTTGGAGTTGGCTGAACGTCTCATGAGTGCTGTAAGCGGAAGCAGGGAGGCTTAACCCCTCGTCTGATGGCGAGGTTTTATTTTGTTGTCTAAGGATATTAAGAAACATTGGGAAAAGGGGAATAAGCGCTAGAGGCAGAAGTGATAAGTGTCGAGGTTGGGAGGTCTGACGATGACAGGATATAACACAGCTGCCATTATTTTAGCCGCAGGACAGGGTTCGCGCATGAAGTCCAAACGGGCCAAGGTGCTGCACAAGATCGCTGGACTAGAAATGGTGCGGCACGCTGTGCGCAGTGTGCGGGAGGCCGGATTTCAGCAGATTTATGTTGTAGTCGGGCATCAAGGGGATGCCGTACGTCAGGTTCTAGATAACGACGTTATCTGTGTCGAACAGGCGGAGCAGCTGGGCACAGGGCATGCTGTAGATCAGTGTCGAGACGCTTTGGCCGGGTTTAAAGGTTCCGTGCTGGTTACATACGGTGACACGCCCCTCTTTCGCGCAAGTACTTTTGCTCAGCTGATGGCTTATCATCACGAGGTGGGGGCTGCCGCCACTGTCTTGACCGCTCGGGTAGACGATCCAACTGGATACGGAAGAATTATTCGCGATGATGCAGGTGATGTGAAGGCCATTGTGGAACACAAAGATGCCAGCGAAAGTGAACGCCTGATCAATGAGATAAATACCGGTACGTATTGCTTTGACAGCCAGCTCTTGTTTAAGTACTTGACTCAAATTACGCCTAATAATGTTCAGGGCGAATACTATCTGCCCGATGTGCTTCCTTTAATGATTAGAGATGGGCACAAGGCAGCAGGCTGTGTAATGGATGATCCGAGGGAAAGCATGGGAGTTAACGACCGTGTTCAGTTAGCCGAGGCAGAGCGCATTATGCAGGAACGTATTCGCACAGAGCACATGCTGCAGGGCGTGACTATTATCGATCCCGAGAGTACATATATCGAACTGGGCTGCAGCATTGGTCAGGATACGGTGATTTATCCGCAAACAATCATTCAAACAGGTACAGTGATCGGCGAAGACTGTGTCATTGGCCCTCATTGCCGGCTGTCAAACAGTGTCATAGGCAATGGTGTTCAGGTGGAGTATTCTGTTGTAATTGATTCGGAAATTGGAAATTATATCCAGATTAATCCCTTTAGCGTAGTAAAGAATTGTAAAAAGGTGGAGGGCTAGAAGTGTCTGTTACACAACGCTCAAAAAAACTTAAGGTGTTCACTGGGAATGCTAATATGGAATTAGCCGAGGAGATCTGCAGGTGCTTGGGAGAAGAGTTAGGCCAATCTGAGATCAGCCGTTTTCAAGACGGTGAAATTAGAGCCAGAATTCATGAATCTGTACGGGGGGCGGAAGTGTTCCTTGTTCAGCCCTGCAACTCACCCAGCGACAGCCATTTAATGGAGCTCTTGATTATGATCGATGCTATGCGTCGAGCATCGGCACGGGAAATCTGCGCCGTGGTTCCTTATTATCCCTACGCACGTCAAGATCGCAAGACTCAGCCGCGGGATCCCATCACAGCAAAGTTGATTGCTAACTTACTCACAGCTGCCGGTGCTGACCGGGTAGTTACCATGGATCTCCACGCAGGTCAAATTCAGGGTTTCTTTGATATACCTGTGGACAACCTGCGGGCACTGCCGATTATCACTGAGTATCTGCTGACTAAGAATCTCGAAAATGTAATTGTGGTTTCTCCTGACGTAGGCGGTGTAGTTCGAGCCCGTGAACTGGCTGATCGGCTGAACTGCCAGATCGCCATTGTGGACAAACGCCGGCCGCAGCCTAATGTAGCCGAAGTCATGAATATCATCGGAAATGTAGAAGGTAAGACCGCAATAATCATTGATGACCTGATTGACACTGGCGGCACGATCGTTAAAGCTTCTGAGGCATTAAACAAGCAGGGTGCCAAAGAGGTTTATGCCTGCTGCACTCATCCCGTCTTTTCCGGGAATGCGCCTGAAATTCTGCAGGCCAGCCCCATCAAAGAAATTGTTGTCACCAATACTATCCATCTTTCCATTGAAAAACGGATTCCTAAACTGACGCAGCTGTCAGTGGCTCCTCTCTTTGCAGAAGCAATTCGGCGTATCTACGAAGAACTGCCAGTTAGCAAACTGTTTGACTAAGTATGATATAATAGTTAGTCGTAGCAGTAAATAGAAGGAGGTAGAAAAGGCATGGCTAATTATCAACTAGCGGTTGAAAAACGCGACAAAGTTGGATCTTCATTCGTGAAGAAACTGCGCAGAAAAAACAAAATCCCTGCCATTGTCTATGGAGCTGGCAAGGAAACCATGCCCATCACCGTCGAACTGCGTGCTTTAGAGAGGGCCCTTTCCGAAAGCAGCACTTTGATCGACTTGAACATAGGTGATGACACTAAGACTGTGCTGGTGCGCGACGTTCAGTATGATCCAGTTAAGGGTAATATTCTGCACGTCGACTTCCACGAGGTTGCTCTAGACCAGAAGATCGAAACTGTGGTACCCATTCGGATTATTAACGAAGACCAGCGTCCAAGTGACGGTGGTGTAGTGGGAACCCTGTTGTGGGAAGTTACCGTTTCTTGTCTGCCAACCGATATCCCAGAAGCTATCGAGGTAGATGTGAAGGATCTAGAGCTTGGTGCTACTCTGCTTGTGCAGGATCTCACCCTGCCTGAGGGTGTAGAAGTTGTTACAGACCCTGAGGAAGCTGTTGTGAAAGTAGACGTTCCAACAGCAGAACCTGCTGACGAAGATGCAGAAGCTGATGGAGAAGCAGCTGAAGAAGCAGATGGCGAAGCTTCTGAAGAGTAGGATAGTATAATTCATTAAGATGGTCATAAGGGATGCACAGTTCGATTAACTTGAGCTGTGCGTTCTTTGTGATCTCATTTGGAGCGATTTAGAGTGAAAGTAATTGTTGGTTTAGGCAACCCAGGAGCCCGGTATGAGCAGACTCGCCATAACCTTGGTTTTTGGGTTGTTGATCTGCTCGCTGATCGCTGGCAAATTCGTATGAGCAAGCGCAAGTTTCAGGCGGCGTTGGGCGAGGGTATGTTCCAGGGTGAAAAGGTGTTATTAGTAAAGCCACAGACGTTTATGAACCGCAGCGGCGAATGTGTCGGCCCCTTGATGCGGTTTTTCGATCTGCCTTTGGTTGATCTCTTGGTAATCTACGACGATATGGCTTTGGCACCCGGAGTTCTGCGGATGCGGCCTAAAGGAAGCGCTGGCGGGCACAACGGAATGAAAAGTCTGATCAGTCACCTAGGCTCTGATGAATTTCCGCGGCTTCGCATGGGCATTGGAATGCCGCCGCCAGAAATGGACAGCGCTGACTATGTTTTGCAGGTTGTGAGCGGTCAGGAGCATAAAATACTGCAGAGAGCCTGTGAACATGCAGCCGACGCCGTAGAACTTTGGCTCACCGAAGGAGTAGAGCGGGTAATGAATTTGTACAATCGGAAGCAGACTAATACACAGGAGAACGGAGTCGAGTCGGAAAGGGGAAATTAGAGTTGCCTTTGAAAGGTCTAGTGGACCTGCTCAGCCAAAGCAGGGCCTTTAGGGCGGCTTCTCAAACTGTTGAAAAGGGAAGCTGCATGATTTCGGGCCTGTCCGGCACACAGCGGTCCGCTCTGCTCAGCACACTTTATGATGAGCAGAAAGTGATGTTTGTCGTGACCCATGGACGGACTCAGGCCGACCGCTTAGCCTTAGACTTGGACGAACTGCTGCCAGAGGCTAGGATATATGTTTGGGAAGAACATGAATTGATGCCTTATGATGAAGCCGAGGCAGCCTGGGATCTGCGGGCGCAGCGCTTAGAGGTACTAGCTCACATTCACGAACCGGGAACAATCATAATAGCGCCTGTCCAAGGCCTGTTAGAGGGCCTCGTGGAACTCGACTCGCATATAAATTCTGAATTATCAATAAATATGTCTTCCCGAATTGATATCGAGGAGTTTAGTGAACATTTGGTAACGCTGGGTTACGAACGTGTCCCAATGGTCGAGACCTTTGGACAGTTCAGCGTAAGGGGAGGCATAATTGACGTTGCTCCGTTCAACCAAGATGACCCGATCCGTATCGAACTCTTCGACGATGAAGTTGACTCCATCCGTATTTTCGAGTTGGATACGCAAAAGTCGCTCGAAAATATCCAAGAAACAGTGATTGGGCCTGCGCGGGAAATCATCTATGACCCAGAAAGACTGCCTCAGATTCGCGAAGCGATCTGGCAGGCAGCTAAGGCACAGGAGCAGAGACTGCATGGCCTCGGCAGACGATCGGAGGCAGACAGCCTTTTAGAGCGGGTGGCCAGGCATCTTGAATCCTTTGAAGAACAGCGCTATTTCCCTGGAATGGATCAGTACAAACCATTTATCGGGCGCATTCTTAATTTGATCGAGCTTCTGCCTGACAATACTCTGTTCGTTATGGATGAGCCTACCCGGATTCGAGATGCGGCCCGGTCCAGATATTTAGATATCAGCGAAAACCTCGCCTCTCTGCTGGAGCTTGGACGCATTCTTCCCCAAACTCAGGAGCTGTTTCAAGATTGGCAGAAAATCTGGTCTGCTGCACAGCGCTTCAAGATTCTGTATCTATCTGTTTTAGGCAAGCGAGTGCCTGGCATGGACAATATACCTGCTACATCACTTGGAATGCGCATGCCTGAGCACGTTGGTGGCAGTCTAGAACGATTTCTGCATCGCGTCAAGCAGCTCCGCCGTGACTCATATCGGATCTTGGTAGTAACGAATCACACAGAACGGGCTGAGCGGCTGGTGGAACTGCTGCGCGACGATGAGATTCCTGCAGTTTATAGTGCGGATGTGGACGGAAATCTTCAGATGGGTGCCTGCCTAGTTACCACCGGCAACCTTGAAACTGGCTTTGAGTTCCCCGCATTTAAGTTAGCTGTTTATACCGATCTGGAGCTTTATGGCAAGAGAAAGGCGAAACGTCATAAAGCCGCTAAGGTGGAGAAGGGTCTGCGATTGACCCAGGCTGATCTGAAAGTGGGCGATTACGTTGTTCATGTCAACCACGGAATCGGTCAATACATGGGCGTCGAAACCTTAGAGGTAGGCGGACACAAGAAGGACTACCTAAACATCCAATATGCCGGTAAGGACCGTCTCTATGTACCTACAGATCAGATAAACCTGCTGCAGCGCTATGTAGGATTGGATGATCAGGCACCACGCCTTTCCAAACTGGGCGGCAGCGAATGGGCCCGGGCGAAGAAGCGGGCAAAAGAATCGGTTAAGGAATTGGCGGGAGAATTGATCAAGCTTTATGCTGAGCGCGAGGCGATTCAAGGATATGCTTTTCCACCAGATACACCCTGGCAGCATGACTTTGAAAGTGCATTTCCTTATGAAGAAACCCCAGATCAGCTGGCTGCTATTGAAGATGTGAAGCGTGATATGGAAAAGGCTCGGCCCATGGACCGCCTGCTCTGCGGAGATGTGGGCTACGGTAAGACTGAAGTTGCCGTCCGGGCTGCGTTTAAGGCTGTCTCCAACGGCAAACAGGTAGCCGTACTGGTTCCTACTACAATACTTGCGCAGCAGCACCACCGCACATTCAGTGAGCGCTTTGAGGATTATCCGATTAACGTATCTGTGATGAGCAGGTTCCAGACTCAGCAGGAGGTCAACAAGGTCATTGAAGGTCTCCGGAATGGAACTGTCGACATCGTGATCGGTACTCACCGTCTGCTTTCTCAAGATGTGGTGTTTAAAGACTTAGGACTTGTTGTCGTTGACGAAGAACAGCGCTTTGGTGTTGCTCAGAAGGAGCGCCTCAAGACCATCAGCAAACAGGTGGATGTGCTGACGCTTTCCGCTACACCTATCCCGCGCACGCTGCACATGGCTATGGTGGGTGTACGTGATATGAGCGTTATAGAGACGCCTCCGGAGGATCGCTATCCAATCCGCACTTATGTGGTGGAATATGATGAGCAGATTATTGAGCAAGCTATCCGCCGCGAACTCGCGCGCGATGGTCAGGTGTACTTTGTGTTTAACCGGGTACAGGGCATCGAACGGATCTATAACGAACTGCAGGAACTAGTGCCTGAAGCCCGAATTGCGATTGCCCACGGTCAGATGGATGAAGCTGTGCTCGAGAAGGTGATGCTTGATTTCTACCACGGTGAGTTTGATATCCTGCTCTGTACGACCATCATTGAAACGGGTATGGATATTCCAAATGTAAACACCTTAATTGTCTACGATGCGGACTATCTTGGCTTGGCTCAGCTTTATCAACTGCGCGGCAGGGTGGGCAGAACAAATCGTGTGGCCTATGCATATTTCACTCACCGTAAAGACAAAATTCTTTCAGAAGATGCTGAGAAGCGTCTGCAGGCGATTAAGGAGTTCACGGAGCTTGGTTCGGGTATCAAGATTGCCATGCGTGACCTAGAGATCCGTGGTGCAGGAAACATTCTTGGCCCAGAACAGCACGGCTTTATTACCTCTGTAGGATTCGAAATGTACTGTCGGCTCTTGGAAGAATCGATCCGTGAGCTGAAGGGTGAAGTAGAACAAGCTCCACCTGAGCCGGTCTTTGACCTAGAGGTCGATGCTTATATCTCAGACGAATATGTACCTGATCCGAAGCAGAAGGTAGAGCTCTACAAGCGGATTATTGCCGTTACCAGCTTAGAGGAATGCGATGATCTAGAAGAGGAGATCCAGGATCGATTCGGTGATCTGCCTGCAGCTGTCCGAAATCTCCTACAGGTGGCAAGGGCGAAGGTGCTGGCCAAGTTCGTGGGTGTTTCTTCGGTTAGTGTCCAGCGCGGCTCTTTTGTGATTAGGCTGTTGGAAGGCCTCAGCCTGGATAATCTAGTCTACACTAATCTCGTGCGTAAGTTCCGTGGCCGAGTCACTTACCGCCACGGGCGCATACCCCAGCTTCGTATGACGAAGGCCCCGAGTGATTCAGAAGCTTTAGCTCAATTAGTCCAGGTTTTCCAGTTTATTCATGAGGGCTTGGAGCAAGCCTCAGAGGGCAAGGTAGCTGGGAGAAATGAATAAAACTAGAAGTCGGCGATCATACTAACTTCGAGTTCACTTCAGAGGAGGGGTGCGGGCATTGAAAGCGACAGGCATAGTTAGACGTATAGACGATCTAGGACGAGTGGTAATACCTAAAGAAATCCGACGAACCCTGCGTATTCGCGAAGGGGACCCCTTAGAGATCTTTGTCGATCGCGACGGTGAAGTTATCCTGAAGAAATACTCGCCCATCGGTGAATTAGGCGATTTTGCACAAGAATACGCTGACTCCTTATATGAGACTACTGGTCATGTAGCGATCATTACCGACCGAGATGCCGTGGTGGCAGTGTCGGGAGCACCGAAGAAGCAGTGGGTTGACCGGCCTGTTGTACCGGTTTTAGAAAAGTCGATGGAATCGAGACAGAGCATGATTCTGAAAAGAGATGCAGATTCTGAGGACGAACAGTGGGATTTTGAGATGCAGGTCATTGCACCGATTATCTCGGAAGGCGATCCCATTGGTACTGTTATTCTAGGAACCAACGAGGAAAATCGCAATCTCGGTGAGCTTGAGCTAAAGCTCTGCGAGACAGCGGCAGGCTTTTTAGGTAAGCAAATGGAGCAGTAGTATAAACGGAGTTATCAGACTCCTCGGCATAACTGCAGTCCCCTGGGCGTAGATTTAAGCGAACGGGGGAGAGTGGCAGAATGGCGAAGGAGTCTTTTTTGCGCGGTGCGTTAGTTTTAGCTTTGGCCAGTGCTTTGAGTAGGGTTATCGGGATCGTCTATATGGTGATCTTGCCTAGAATCATTCATGAAGATGGTATGGGCCTATTTCAGCTGGTGCGCCCGATTCATTATTTTGCAGCGGTAATAGCCATCTCGGGTATGCCAGTTGCAATCTCTAAACTTGTAGCTGAGAAGGCCGCTTCAGGATCGCGCAAGAGTATTGGGCGTGTATTCCGGCTTGGCTTCGCAGTGATGACTTTCACTGGAGCTCTCACGGCGGTTGTGTTGATGGCCGGTGCCCGTTTCTTTGCAGAACATGCAGCACAGGATTCGGCAGCTTATCCGGTGATCTTCATTTTGGGCCCAGCCTGCTTTTTCCTTGCCTTAAGTGCTGCCGTGCGCGGTTATTTTCAAGGTCTACAGTACATGGTTCCTAGTGCTGTATCGCAGGTGATAGATCAAGTTGTGCGGGTCGTGGCGACAGTTGTTTTTGCTAAGCTACTGCTGCCCTATGGAATCGCCTTTGCAGTGGCCGGAACAGCACTAGGATCCCTGTTGGGTGAACTGGTAGGATGGCTAGTCTTAGTCGGGTTTTATATCATCAAGCGCGGTGAGCTATTGAGCGATATTCCCGATCGACGTGAGGAGCAAGTTGAGAGCACACTATCGATACTGCGCCGCCTGTTTGAGCTTGCAATGCCTGCGGTGGTGGCGACTGTACTGTGGCCGATTATGCAGATGGCTGATACTCTAATCATCCCGGTTCGGATGCAGAGTGCTGGTTTCACAGTCGACGAGATCAGGGCGGGAGTCGGCTTTATGGGCATGGCCATGCCTGTAGCCCAGTTCCCCAATATTATTTCCGTGGCACTGTCGACCAGCTTAATTCCTGCAATTACCGAGGCGTGGACATTACGGTCGCGCCGCTTGGTCGTTTATCGTTCTGAAGAGGCCCTGCGCTTTACGATGCTTTTCGGAATACCTTCAGCGGTAGGTTTAGCCGTACTAGCCGAACCGATCTGTGCGATGCTCTTTGGATACGCGGAAGCTGCACCGCACCTTGCCGTCCTGGCTACGGGGGCAATAACGCTCGGCTTGATTCAATCTACGACAGGTATTCTGCAGGGAATGGGTTTGATGAGTATTCCGGTACGTAATCTCTCAGCAGGTGTACTGGTCAAGTTCATACTGAATTATGTATTGGTTGGCAGTCCAAAGTTGGGAGCTTTAGGAGCCTCATATGCCACAGCCCTGGGGTGGAGCATGGTGGCTGTTCTCAACCTTGCCAGTATTTTTAGGCGCATGGGGCTTGTTATCCGGGTGTGGGATGGCCTGATTAAGCCAGCAGCTGCAACGGCAGTGTTAGCCATTTGGGTCTATTACATCCAAGACACCCTGGCCTTCTTTGTTGGAACTGCTGGCAGCACCATTGCAGCAGTGGTCAGCGGTCTTATTCTGTATTTCCTCCTCCTCATGATATGGGGAGCTGTAACCCAAAAAGATGCCGCCTTGATACCTGGTGCGGCAGGCAGGCGGCTGGTAAGATTCCTCTATGATTGGGGATTTTTGCGGAAATAGGCTTTTGCCTCATCCCAAATAGCATCCATTTCGGCGAGACTCATGTCCTCCAAAGAGAGACCTTGAGTCTCTGCTCTTTTCTCAATAAACTGGAATCGGCGGACAAACTTGGAGGTGGCGTCCTGAAGCGCGAGCTCAGGATCGACCTTCACATAGCGAGCCACATTAACCAAGGCAAATAAAAGGTCGCCGAATTCAGCCTTAATTTGCTCCTGGTCTGCACTGGCGATGGCATCTTCAAGCTCGCCAAGTTCTTCCTTCGCTTTGGCCAGTGCACCATCTACATCGTCCCATTCAAAGCCCACTTTAGCAGCTTTCTGCTGGATCTTCTCTGCTCGCATTAGGGCGGGGAACTCTTTAGGAACGCCATCTAAGAGAGATGTTCTGGCCTGACCCTGTTTTTCTGCCCGCTTGATAGCATCCCAGTTGCGCACTACATCACTAACCGTTTCTACCTCTACCTCACCAAATACATGGGGATGGCGGCGGACAAGCTTGCTGCTGATTGCTTCAATTACATCGTTCATTGTGAAGGTGCCCTGTTCTTTTGCGATCTGGGCATGGAACACTACTTGCAGCAGCACGTCGCCAAGCTCATCTGCGAGCATATTGGGGTCGCCGCTGTCAACAGCTTCTAGGACTTCGTATGCTTCTTCAATTAAGTACCTCTTTAAGGATTCGTGGGTCTGCTCTCGATCCCAAGGGCATCCTTCAGGAGAGCGGAGTTTATCCATGATTTGGAGCAAACGTTCCAAGCTCATGTCCTCACCTCAAGTTTGATATAAAAAAGCCTGCATGGCGCAGGCTCCTATGTTCTACTTAATTTTTAGGGGCAACTACTTCCTTCAGAGACTTACCCGGCTTGAAAGCAGGCACTCTGGTGGCAGGAATGGTGATTGGTTCCTTCGTGGAAGGATTTACGCCCTGCCGCTCTGCCCGGTCTCTAACTTCGAAGGTACCAAATCCGACAATAGTCACCTTATCACCTTGTGCCAAGGCTTCAGTGATGGTGGCGATTACTGCTTCAACCGCATCACCGGCTGCCTTCTTGGTCATGTTTGCCTTTTCGGCAACGCAGGCGATCAACTCTGTCTTGTTCACAAATTAGACCTCCTTTAGAGTGGAAATATACGAAATTTATTCTCCTTGATGACCATTATTCCTGCTTCCTTGGCAATATTTTCCCCATAAACCCGGATTTTACGCGCCTTTTTGGCGTTTTTTCCACCCGTTGTTGGTGAACACTAACGACAGTACACCAATTGGATTGGGAGGAATATAGTATGAGGTTCCGGGTGGAACAAGGAGTCGTACTCGGTCTTGTGCTGGTCATCGTAGCTGCAGTTGCGCTGTTGGTCAGTTGGTCGAGTACTGAAGATAACATAGTGCGGGAGTTAGAGCGGGAACCGCAGGTTTCAGTTTACATGCACGAGACAGGCGAGATAAGAGAAATGCCCATGGAAGAATACATCGCCGCCGTTGTTGCGGGGGAGATGTTTCCTGATTGGCCAGTAGAAGCTTATGCTGCTCAGGCAATTTTCGCCCGCAGTTTTACCATGGACTTTATCTCAGCTGGTGGAGTGAAGGATAAGTACGGTGCTGATGTGTCTACTAACATTGAAGAAACTCAGGCTTTCAACGCAGAGGCAGTCACAGACGATATCCGGCGAGCTGTCGAAATGACTAGAGGCGAAGTAATGGTCTACGATAACCGCTATGTCCGAGCCTGGTTCCACGCCTATTCAGGGGGGATCACTGCTCAGGCGAAGGAGGGGTTGGATTATCAAGAAGAAGAACCGCCCTTTACTGCCAGTGTGGAACTCCCGGAAAACGAATATGTTCCCGAAGATGTGGCCAATTGGGAAGCTGTCTATGATGCACAAGAACTGCAGCAGCTCTTGGCAGACAGCGGAATCGATGTCGGGGAAATCACCGACGTAAAGATTTTGGAGCGAGGGCCTACAGAGCGTATCACTAAGATTCAGATTGATGGTTCCCAAAAATCCGAGGTGGTCTCGGGTCCCCAGTTCCGGTTGGCGGTCGACTCGACGCGTATGAAGTCCACGTTAGTTGATCAGTTCCAGTTCAGCAATGGGCAGCTCCGCATTACTGGTACAGGCTACGGGCACGGGGTGGGGCTCAGCCAATGGGATGCATATAAGATGGCGAGGGACGGCATGTCTCCTGAAGAAATTGTGAAGACGTTCTTTGCGGAAGGCGTTGAAATTAGGAAAATCTATGATTAAGTCTAATCTGCCCCAGCTCTGCATAGGATGTACAAACTGCCTATGCAGAAAGGGGCGTTTTCCATGGATGAAAAGAGACTGACAGCTCTGCGTCACCAGGTTATCTTAGCCGAGCGGGAAAGGCTCAGCATTGATGGCGTGCTCAATGTAGAAAGTTTCGATGACCGCGAAATTTCACTTGAGACCGATTTAGGCGGTTTAATTATTCAAGGTGAGGATCTGCACATCAAGGAACTCAATTTGGAGAAAGCCAATTTGCTGGTGAATGGTTATATCAAATCCTTAGAATATACAGGGGAATCCCTCAGCAAGCGAGGTAGGGGTCTGCTAGAACGTCTATTTAGATAAGCACGGTTGGCTTGCGCGCGGCATACAATGGTCACAGGGGGTTGATGCGATGGAATCTCTCAGTGCGCAGTTGTATGCCTTTGGTATTATACTCCTCGCGGGGCTGTCCATAGGGTTGTTGGTCGATTTTTACCGCGTGCTGCGGGGATTCCTCCGCCCTGGACTGGTCAGTACCGCGATTTTAGATCTGATTTTCTGGGCGCTGCTGACTCCCATCCTGATCATATACTTACTGCTGGCCAATTGGGGTCAGCTGCGGGCCTATGTTGTCATTGGCCTGCTGCTTGGTTTTCTATTTTATCGACTGCTGATCAGCAGGGCGGTAGTGGCTTTTCTGGTGTGGCTGATAGATTCCATCGGCAGGGTTTTGAGTTTCACGGCGGCTGCAATCTGGTCGATCGTCACATTCCCGCTCGTTATTGGGCAGGAGCTCGGCTTAAGTCTGCGCAGTGCACGGATAGGGCGCAGGTTTTTCTTCCGTCCAAAACTCCGATGGCGAAAATAAGCTGTCTTGCAGGAAAACCCTCCTGGGAGGAAGAAAGAAACGCCAGGGAGGGACGGAAGGATGGCAAAGAATCGCCGCCGCAGGCGCATCCGGCCGGGTGCTGTACCCGGGCTTATCATCCTCTGTGTGCTCATTCTTTGGATTGGAATCAGTTTTGCGCGAGTTCAATACCGCAATTATAAGCTGCGTGTCGAAATTGAATCACTCCAGCGCGAGCTGGGAGCCATCGAACTCCGCAACCAGCAGCTGGAGGAGGAGATCAAGAACTGGCAGTCACCCGAGTACGTTGAGCGGGTGGCTCGAGAAGAATTAGGACTGGTCAAGCCAGGAGAGACCGTTTATATCTTAGCCCAGCCGCTGGAAAAAGGCGTAGAGCACGATGTAGAACGGCGCGGCGGGACATTTGTCCCATTAGATTGACACAAAAATGCAACTATTATATAATGATACTAGCCGTGTGCCCTGCATCGGCATAATCCAAGAGGAGGCATTTTTTTACGTATGTCAATTGATGTCGGCAGCATTGTCGAGGGGAAAGTTACAGGAATAACCAACTTTGGTGCATTCGTAGAACTCTCGAATGGTCAGACAGGTTTGGTTCACATCTCAGAAGTCGCAGATGCCTATGTGAAGGACATTAACGACTATCTGAAGGAGAGCGACACTGTTAGGGTTAAGGTGATCAACGTTTCAGACGGGAAAATTGGTTTGTCTATTAAGCAGGCAAATCCCAATGCAAGTGCCTCCCGTCGCGGCCGGGATCACAGACAAGCCCGCAGACGGTCTTCGCACATGGATTTTGAAGAACGCTTAAGTCGCTTCCTGAGGGATAGCGAAGAAAGGCAGAGCGCTCTGAGAAAGAGCCAAGACTCAAAGCGGGGTGGCAGGGGCGCACGTTAATATCTAATTTCGATACGTACACACATCCCACCGGGGTGACAGCCCTTGGCGGGGTGTGTTTTTGTTAAGGAGTGATTCCTTGAAATACGATCAAGTCTCTGACGATGACCGCTCCCTCATTGCTCTCCAACTTGGGCGAGAGGCACGGGGGCTGTTAGGAATAGGCCTGCGCTGCAAATACGGGCATCCGCAGGTAATTGTCAATCGACCTGTATCCATCGAAATTGCAGACATTAACGTCTTTCCTACCTTATTTTGGCTGACATGTCCGTATCTGAGAAAGGCAGTAGCCAGATTAGAAAGCGAAGGCTGGATTGCGCGCTTTGAGGAACGTATCCAGGAGGATGAAGAGTTTGCCGCAAGGGTTGAGGCAGATCATGATGCTTACGCTCAAGAACGCCTCAATTTGATTCCTAAGGAAGTACAAGCCCGCCTCGAAGAAGATTATCCGGAACGCTTTAAGGTGATTGCCTATTCAGGCGTAGGAGGCAGCCGCAGTCGCGAAGGTGTTAAGTGTCTGCACATGCACCTTGCTGACTACTTGGTGCGTGGACAGAATGCCATCGGTGAAGAAGTAGTCAAACTGCTTGACTGTCCGCTGCACTGCGAAAGCGGCAGCTGCGAAGAGGAATTGTAAGATGCGCGCTGTTATAGATATCGGAACTAACTCGGTGCGTCTGCTTATCACATCCGAGGGTATTTCGGTGGCCCGGGATCTGATTATTACCCGGCTTGGCCGCGGTGTGGATCACGAGGGGCGCCTCAGCCAAAAGGCGATGGACGCTACCGTTCAAGCGCTGCTTCACTTGAAGGAACAAACAGATCAGTATGGCGTAACTCCCGTTGTAGTCGCTACGAGCGCTGTACGGGATGCTGCTAACCGCAGAGAATTTATAGAACTTGTCAGAGAGCGGCTTGGTTGGGAAGTGGAGGTCTTGAGCGGTGATGAAGAAGCCCGGTTTTCTTTCCATGGTGCCACAGCCGCTCTGCAGGGGCGTGCCCTTTTAGAACCCGCCGCTGTGATAGATATCGGCGGCGGCAGCACTGAAATCTACGTGGGAACCGCTGCAGGTACTCTCTTGTCAGGGGGCAGCGTGCAGGTAGGGGCTGTGCGCATGACTGAGCGCCACATTACGGGTCATCCAATCGACCCTATGGAACTGAGAGCTCTTGAGGATGATGTTAAGCGAAGATTGGCCCCATTGGTTGATAACATCAGTAAGTTTTCTCCACAGATGCTCATCGGTGTGGGAGGAACTGTGACTACTTTGGCTGTCATGTCACTGCAGTTGTTGGACTATGATCCTGACACGATTACAGGCTGCGAGCTGACTAGGGATGACATTGAGGCTTTTTATGAAGAGCTGGGCAGACTAAGCATCGCTGAACGGCAGCAGATACCTGGATTGCCTCCGGGTCGTGCCGATATTCTTCCAGCTGGCACTGGTATTTTGTGGATTATCTGTCAAATGTTGGGGATAGATCGGTGTATTGTCAGCGATGGCGATCTTCTACAGGGAATTCTTGCTCAGTTCTAGTTGACGCTGAGGTGCTTTATGGTCTATAATACAGGTTGTAACTGATGTGCCGGGGTGGCGGAATCGGCAGACGCTACGGACTTAAAATCCGTTGGGCGCAAGCCCGTGCGGGTTCAAGTCCCGCCCCCGGCACCATATCCACTTAACAGACCGTACACCTGAGCTTCAGGTGTTTTTTTGTACCTTTGAACAGAAAAGGGGTGTTCGTTATAGCACGCTTTTCCGATAAGAGCGAATTAGAAAAGAGCCTAATTGCCGGTATGCACGGTGTCGAATTCAATAGAGATGAAAAGCGGCGCTACCTTGGGCATTTCCGCGAGCGGGTGATCCAAGCTGTTACCGAAAAGCAGCTCAAGACCAAGGCTGGTATCGATGCAATGAAAAAAGCGCTGAAGCACGAGGCTGCTGCAGAGCTGGTAGTCCGCAATAGGGTGCGCTCCACAGCAATGCCTCTGATTGTAGAAGCTCAGCGCTCAGGAGTAGATTTTACGATCGTAAGTAATACAGAATTTATAGGGGACATAGTTGCCGCAGTAGTGGCTCGCGATGCTGTTGATGTACCGCGACTTATGGCAGAGGAATAGGTTCGTCATCCTCCTTATTCTCCTCTTCGGTTTCCCAAGTGGTTTCGATAACAGACTCTTCTACGTATTGCGGTGCTGTTGTTTGTCCGGGCTCATCTTGTTGAGGTTTTTCCGCAGGCTCCACGGCAGGCGTTTCCGCGGCTGGAGGGTCTGCTTTTTCTTTTTCAGGTTGAGTAATGAGATAGGTAAGTATCATACTTAGTCCGACGAAAAGTGGAATCAAACCAATCAGCAGCCAGGGGCCCACTCCCAAGGTAAACAGCCCTATAGTCAGTGCGAGACCCACTAAGGCAGTAGTTATTCCATAGGCCAGCTGGCGTTTACGCTGCTGTTCTGACGTATCGTCTGCGAATATTTCTACTGCAGCCGCTGAGCTGCGCTGAATTGCAGCCATCCGTTCGCGATACTTAAACCATCGCAGACCCAACACCAGGACGACAACCAAGAACAAAGCGATCAACGCTGGTATAATCAAGACCTGCAGTACAGCTGTGGTATTGTACATTTGACAACCTCCTTCACGTAGTTTCTTACAGATAGTCTATTTTCAAAGAGCCTAAACTGATGCTCAGCTCAACACTGCCCTCGGTTTCCCCCGTACCGATGGTTCCTACAGCCGAACTTTGGGAGCGTTCTCCTGAAAAAGGAACCGCTATCTCGAAGTTTCCCAAATCGATGTTTGCTTCGATTTCATAGGCTGTATCTGGATGCATAAAGATTTGTACTGCACCGAGGCGACTTTCGATTATGGAAGAACGGGCAAGACTGCCGGCGACTACTACGTCTCCCATGGAAGAGCTGATCTGCAGATTATCTTCAAAATCTGCCTGATAGATTTCCACAGAGCCTAAATCTGCCTGGATAAAGGCATTTCCCACAAAATTGCGGATGCTGACCGAACCTAGGTCGTTGTCGATGCGCAGCGAGCCGCTCACATCCTTGATTTCCACTTCACCTAAGTTCACCTTGATATTAGCTACGATTTCTCGTGGCACCGTCAGATAAAGGTCTACGGAGACCTGATCGCCATCCTGAATGCGCGGTACTCGAGCTGCTATCTGGGTTCGTCCGCCGGTTACCGCTGTTTCTACCTTAATTTGATCTAACAGCTCAGCACCACTTCCCAAGGAAGTTTTCGCACGCTTAACAGTGCGCAGTGAAATATCGGAAACATCGTCTCCTTCAATAACGATCCGACCGAGCTGGTTGTTAACAGTCAACAGCCCAGCATATTCTAGAGTGATGGTCTCGATGCGTTCACTTTCGGTATTAAGTATTTCGGCAAAGGCCGGACGCGCTTGTTCCCGCGGCCATACTGCTTCTCCAAGTGGCGTACTGGCCATGATCAGAGCGGCGGTTCCCATCATCAACAGAATCACGAGCGCAACCAGGAACTTGCGCATTCTGCCACCTCATTTCTAAGAATTTCCCATTATTAGAAATATTCCCGTTGATAGTGCATAGTCCTTTTCTTATAGCACAAATTTGTTTCGTCCTTGTGGAAAAGTTCGCGGTAGGAAAAGGTATGTGACAATTGACGTTGAATGTAAATTATGACAGACCATTAAAGGAGGAGCGAGTGTATGAGAAGACGTATTCACAGTTCCTTGTTGGTAGTTGTAGTTGCTTTAGTAATGGCACTTAGTGTGCCGGCCACCATTTTCGGTGCTGAATTGGTGATCCTGCACACAAACGACGTGCACGGCCGGATCGCCTCGTTTGCTGATGGCGAACAGGAAATTGGCGGCTTGGCACGGCTGGCAACCTTGGTCGACGACATTCGCGCTCAGTACGGCGATGCCGTGATCCTGCTTGATGCCGGCGACACCCTCCATGGAACCAACATCGTAAACCTGTTCCAAGGCCGTTCTATCGTGGAAGTCATGAATGCTATGGGTTACAGCGCTATGACCCTTGGCAACCATGACTTTAACTACGGTCAGGAAGTTCTCTTGGAGCGGATGGCAGATGCTAAGTTCCCATTCCTGGCTGCTAACGTAATCACTGAGAGCGGCGAAGTATTTACTTACAGCGCACTGGTCCAGCAGGTGGGCGAGCTGCGGGTAGGTATCATTGGCGTTTCCAGTGTTGAAACTCCTGTAGCAACTCATCCCAACAACGTTGTAGGCTTGACCTTCCGTGATCCAATTGAAGTAGCTGACTACTTGGCTAAGCGGATCCGTCCTGATGTAGATGTACTCGTTGGACTGACCCACATTGGCTACAGCGAAGATCTGAAGCTGGCTGAAGCTGTGCCAGAGTTTGACGTTATTGTCGGTGGCCACAGCCATACCAAGCTTGAAGAAGCCGTTGACGTAGGCGGCGTACTGATTGTACAGACTCACGAATGGGCACGGAACCTTGGTTTCGTCCGTCTTGAAGTAGAGGACAGAACTGTTGTAGATTATGAAGCCCGCTTGATTCCGGTAACCGACGCTGTTGAGCCTCATCCAGAAATCCAGGCGATTTATGACAAGTGGGAAGTTCTCTTGTCTGAGCGTCTCAACGAGGTTGTAGGTAAGACTGCAGTCTTCTTCGATGGTGAGCGGGAGAATGTCCGGACTCAGGAAACCAACCTCGGTAACCTGATTGCCGACATTATGCGTGAAGCTACCGGTGCTGATATTGCCCTCACCAATGGTGGCGGTATCAGAGCCAGCCTGCCTCAAGGCGATATCACTGTAGGTGACATCTACACAGTACTGCCGTTTGACAACACCTTGACAGTAATTGAAATTACTGGCCGTCAGCTCCTAGAAGCTCTCGAGCACAGCGTACGTCTGCTGCCTGAGCAGAACGGTGGATTCCTGCAGGTATCTGGCTTGTCCTTCGCAGTAAACCCGAGAATGAGCGGCAAGCGTGTCTTCAACATCCGGGTAAATGGCGAAATTATCGAAATGGATAAGCTCTACACTGTAGCTACTAATGACTTCTTGGCCGCTGGTGGAGATGGTTTCGATTCGTTCGCAAACGCCACAGTGGTATCTGAGACCGGCTTGATGCTCCGCGATGTAGTGGTTGACTACTTCCTCGAGCACGGTACAGTCGGCGAACCAGAAGGAAACCGGATTTACTTCCTCAACTAGGAAATTCCACTAAAAAAGCTCCCGCGAACGGGAGCTTTTTTTATGCCTTGGAGCGTGTTATTTCAATTCCGCCCATCACTGTGCGGCAGTGTATATAGAGCACTTTCTCTGAACTACCGGGGCGTGAATCATTGCACATGGCTATGATTCCACCTTTGCCTTTTCCAAAAAAGTCAATTCCGCCTAAAGCTGCTGTACCTTTGCAGTGTACGGTAACATCATCGGGTACCCGCAGATCTATTCCTCCGAAAAACGCGGTGAGGTCGAGGGTAATCTCGGGCTCGGCGAAAACAGCATGTGAGAGGTCTAATTCTACTCCACCTAGAATGGCTCCATAAGCCTCGCTTTTTAGGACCCACTGTCCGGTATCTCTCTCAATACCGCCCAAGAAGGCCACGTTTCCGCCTTGGGTCTTAGCTCGGTTGGTAAGGAGGCTCCATCCAATCATGATGAGTACTACTGGCCAGAAAAAGCGCCAGAACTCGGCCCAACTGAAATGGAATAATCCAAGCCGGTTGCCTAAGAAGAGAAGCCCAACGACTAATACCACCGCTCCTGATATGACATCACTACGGTCTTCCCGGCGATAGAGAATTACAAGCCCCCAAAGAATAAGCAGTACCGGCCAATAACTGATGACCGTGCTGATTACCTCACTTGTAATAATCCCGAAATTTCCGGCGAATACTAAGAGCCCTATCAAGACAAGGGCGACTCCTATGATAGTACGGCCGCCTGTTGACATTCAGCATCCTCCTTGTGCCGATGATCTATAATCTCTTTTGAGAATTACAACTTCTACGGCGTGAATCCTGCCATGCACGAACGCAGGTAGTGCTGTTAGCCTAAAATTAGCAATTAAGTCACACTGTTTTCCCTCCACAAATTCTTGACAGCGAGACAGGCCTGGAATATAATAAAAGATGTAATTCACGGGCCATTAGCTCAGTTGGTAGAGCACCTGACTCTTAATCAGGGAGTCGAAGGTTCGAGTCCTTCATGGCCCACCATTTTTTTATAAAGGAATAAAGCATTTGAAGCCGATACCCAGAGGTGGTATCGGCTTTTTTGTCATTGCGGTCGACATGCTTTTCCATGATTGAAAAGACTGTCATTTCAATCAAGGGAGGCTATTGTCAGTTTTTGATATTTTTGCTTCAAAAAGTGGACAAAATATTTCCCTTAGTGTAAAATGTGTTATAGAATTTAATCGCGCATCATGTCACAATGCTGAAATTGAGCCACCAAAACGCACTTCTATTTAACTTAAACGGCCCGTATTGATTAATAATAGATTAACAGTTAATAGATTGACGATATACAACCCGAAAAAGAAAGGGGAGAGTAGTAGGGCCAGATAAAGATACCCGGAAGGCAGTTCTCTAAACGTTAGATGGGTTACCTGGAGCACGTCCAAAAAACGCGAGGAGGTTTAGTGATGAAGAGGTTGCCGAAAGTTGGGTTATTGCTGTTGGTGGCTGTTTTGGTATTCTCGTTCGGGTCTGCACTCGTAGGCGCAGAAGAACTGATTAAGGTTGGAATCGTCAATTTGCCTCCGGAAGAATCCGGATACCGCCAGGCTAATGTAGAAGACATGAATAGGGTCTTCTCAAGGGAAAACGGTTATGACGCAAAGCAAACGAACACCGCCGATAACAGCGAGCAGATCGCAGCGGCCAGAGGGTACATTCGTGATGGAGTAGACTATCTCCTGATCTCTGCCGCAAACGCATCCGGATGGGACGATGTTCTGCAGTCAGCAAAGAGAGCTGGCGTAAAGGTCATTCTTTTTGACCGGGCAATCGATACGGATCCTTCCAACTACGAGGCGGCACTGCTCTCTGATATGCATTATGAGGGTCAGTTGGCCACAGATTGGATCTTGGAAAATGTGGAACCCCCAATCAACGTAGTCCTTATTCGTGGACAGCTGGGAAGTGCAGCAGAGATTGGACGCAGTGCACCATTACTTAAAGCCGCAGAAGAAGGGAAACTCAACATAGTAGCCGACGGAACAGGCGGAGACACTTGGAGCCTAGAGGAAGCTCGCAAAGTGGTTGAAGCCGCGATTGCCGCCGGCAAAGATTTCAACGTCATATATGCTCAGAACGATGGTATGGCGCAGGGAGCGGTTCAAGCTCTAGAGGCAGCTGGAATCAGCCATGGAAAGAACGGCAAGGTCAAGATCATTGGCTTCGACTTTAACCGTTTTGCCCTCAGAAACGTACAAGCCGGTTACTGGGATGCCGATGTCCAGTGCAATCCGCGCCAGGCCAGCCAGATCGACCAGTGGATTAAGAGTGGAAACATCCCGAAGGGAATCGTCTATCAGGAAGAGTTAATCCTCGACACAGACACTATCACCGATGAACACATCGAAAAATACGGAATCAATGCCGATCCTGGCAAGGGTGTAATCACAAGATAGTCTTCTGCAGCAGTTCACGCAGTGCGGTGTCCGGATCTTCTCCGGTCAACCGCACTGCTGTTAATTTATGTGCTGCCGATAAGGAGGTCTTTGTGTGCAGTCAAGAATTATCCTCAGAATGGAGGGGATCTGCAAGTCCTTTCCAGGGGTCAGAGCTTTGCATAACGTAGACTTCACACTCCGCGAGGGTGAAATCCACGCTCTGATGGGCGAGAATGGAGCGGGTAAGTCCACACTGATCAAGATCCTCACCGGTGTTTATCAAAAGGATTCGGGGCAGATTTATTTGGATGGAAGGCCGGTTCACTTTAGGTCTCCGCAGGATGCCCAGAATATGGGAATCGGCACTGTTTTCCAGGAGATAGCCCTTTGCCCCAATCTTACAGTGGCCGAAAACATATTCATTGGCCGCAGTCGGGATCGATTTGTGCAGTGGAAACAGATGAATGCAAAAGCTGCAGAGATGCTCCGCTCCCTTGGTATTCCAGCAAGCCCCACTCAAGAATTAGGAAGCTGTTCGATTGCTGTCCAGCAGATGATTGCGATTGTCCGTGCCGTCGATATGGATTGCAAGATTCTCATCTTAGATGAACCGACGTCTTCCCTTGATGAAGATGAGGTGCAAAAATTGTTTGCGCTCATGCGCCAGTTGAAGGCCCGCGGTGTTGGGATCATATTTATTACGCACTTTATCGATCAGGTCTATGAGATTAGCGACCGGATAACCGTGCTGCGAAATGGCGAGTTGATTGGCGAATATGAAACATCTGCCCTTCCCCAAATCGAGCTTATCTCCAAGATGATGGGCAAGGCGCTGAGTGATGTTTCTGCTATGAAAAAACATGAGCCCCATGAATCTGACAGCAGTGTACCGGTATTCGAAGCTAGGGCCCTTTCGAGTGCCGCGGGAGTCCGGCCTTTCGACTTTGAAATCCGCCGAGGCGAGGTAAACGGGTTTGCAGGACTGCTTGGCTCGGGGCGGAGCGAAAGTGTGCGCGCAATCTTTGCAGCTGACAAGGTAACGGGCGGTGAAGTCAGAGTAAATGGTAAAAGGGTGAAGATCAGGTCACCCCTGGACGCGATGAAACAGGGAATTGGCTATCTGCCTGAGGACCGCAAGGGCGATGGAATTATCGAAGAGCTCTCAGTGCGTGATAATCTTATTCTTGCTCTGCAGGTCATGAAGGGATTTTTTAGGCCACTGTCGCGGAAACAGGCTGAGGAATTTGCAGATGAGTTCATCAAGAAACTAGACATTAAAACACCGTCTACCAGCACTCCGATCAAGTCCCTGTCCGGCGGGAACCAGCAGAAGGTGGTTTTGGCCCGCTGGCTGCTTACACAGCCCATGTACCTGATTCTTGATGAACCGACCAGGGGAATTGATGTCGGCACCAAGGTGGAAATTCAGAAACTCGTACTCCAGCTTGCTCAAGCCGGGATGAGTCTGACCTTCATCTCTTCAGAAATTGAAGAAATGCTGCGTGTCTGTTCGCGGCTGATCGTGATGAAAGATAGAGAAATTGTTGGAGAACTCAGTGGCACGGATGTGACGGAACAAGATGTGATGCACATGATTGCACAGGGAGGTAAATGATATGCCAAGGTTAAAAACACGCTTCAATAACCTATCCCATCTCTTCCTTCCCCTCTCTGTTCTTCTGATACTTATCATCATTAATCTGTTCAAAGGTGCTGACTACTTCAAGATTACAATGGTGAATGGGGCCTTTTACGGGAATATACCGAACATCCTCTATGGGGCTTCAGAGTTGGTTATTCTATCCATTGGGATGACTCTAGTTACTGCTGCTTCCCGCGGGCAGGATATCAGCATCGGTGAGAGCGGGGCGATCAGCTCTGCTATCTTTGTCCAGTACGTCCTGCGTGCTGGAGGAGATGTCACCTTGTGGACTATATTGATTGGCTTTTTCATCAGCTGTGTGGCTGGGATGGTCATCGGCGCCTTCAACGGCACCCTGGTTGCATTCTTCAACGTTCAGCCCATGGTTGCCACCCTCATTCTGTTCTTGGGGGGAAGGTCAATTGCCTTTATTATTGACGGAAAAGTATCTCCCATTTTAGCGAACGAGATCTCAAATCGAATTGGCACCGTAATACCTGGTGTACCAATCCAAACGCCCATCATCCTAACTGCAGTCTTCATTGCCATTGTAGTCGTGGTCCTCAAGACTACCAATTTACGGCTTTATGTGGAGGCGGTAGGTATCAACCCAAATGCTGCGCGTCTCAATGGAATTAATCCCAAGAAGATTATCTTCATGACCTTCTTAATTATGGGGGTGTGCAGTGCGGTTGCCGGTTTCATTGCGGTTAACAAAGCGGGGCGTCACGACAGTGTCAATCTGCTCAAGTTTATCATGATGGACGCCATTCTGGCCGTTGCCTTGGGTGGGAACTCATTGGGCGGTGGTAAGTTCAGCATTACCGGTTCAATTATCGGCGCGTACACCATTGAGGTGCTGAACAGAACGCTGCTCCGTCTGGAAGTAAACCCCGAGGCTATTAAGGTCTTCAAGGCAGTTTTCATTATCGTTCTTATGGTTATTGCTTCACCAGTGGTTAGGGATTTTGCTAAAAAAGTCTATGACAAGGCGAAAGGGAACGTCGCAAGCTACCCCGTACGCCAAACAGGTGGAATAGACAAGGGATAAGGGGGGAGTAGAATGCCGAGACTATCAAACTCAACGCTTCTTTTCATAATCGCCGGGATTATATTCGTACTTATGTATGGATTTGCCCTGATTAGTTATCCGGGCAGTTTCATGCAGTTTCAGACCTTCTTCGACTTGTTCAACTTCAACGCGGCGCTCTTCATCGTTACACTAGGCCTGTGTGTCGTAATGATCGGAGGCGGCATCGATATTTCCGTTGGAGCTGTATGCGGCCTTGTAACTATGGCATGCGCCATGCTGTTAGAATCAGGCGTTGGGAGTGTTTGGAGCGCCCTATTTCTGGCGCTGGGGATCGGGCTCGCCTTTGGGATCATGCATGGGTTTCTCATTGCCTATCTAGAAATCCAGCCGTTTATTATAACGCTGGCTGGTATGTTTTTAGCGCAAGGACTGCTCACCACCCTGCACAGAGAGCCGCTCAACGTGACCCTGCCAGCATTTGTTGCCCTGCGGAATTTTACAATAGAGATTCCTTGGTTGGGTACCGTAAACAGACTGGGCGTTTTCATTCCATGTGAAATCAAACCAGGGGCCATTGTTGTTGTGATTCTCGTTGTGCTTTACGCCATCCTTATGAAGTGGTCACGCTTCGGACGCAATGTCTACGCTGTGGGTGGTGATCGTCAGAGCGCTCGGATGTTAGGGATCAACGTCAAACAGACGATCTTTTTCTCCTACGTGCTCTGCGGATTGACTGCCGGCATCTCGGGCTTTGTTTTCCTCATGACGACAGGAGCCGGCAATATCGGCAATGGGGCGTTATTTGAAATGAAAGCAATCGCTGCGAATGTCATGGGCGGTATTCTGCTCAACGGTGGGGTAGGAAACTTGCTTGGCGCGCCTATTGGTACGATGACCCTGCTGACCATTAATGAACTAATCCGGGCTGCGGGTGTCCAGTCAAACCTGCAGGCAATTGTCAGCGGGCTGCTGCTGTATAGTTTCATTGTACTGCAGAGCCTCGTCATGGCGCTTAGAGGCAGCAGCAAATTCAGACTTACCCTACCTCAATGGCTTAAACCGACAGACCCTGCAAGGTAACTTGTGGGGTTTTTTTATGCCCGAAATCTGGTGTTGTCAGGAATCAGAAGCGGACCCCCCCGTGGCAAAAATAAGAAAAATTTGTAACAAAAAAGGGTATTTTATCTTCAGATTGAATTATGCGAAGGAAGTCAGCTTAATGGGAGTGCTGCGTGATGGGAGGGGCTGCGAATCCGATCATTTGGGCCGATGTTCCTGATCCTAGTGTAATACGGGTGGGCGACACCTATTACATGAGCAGTACTACCATGCACATGAATCCCGGTGTACCCATCATGAAATCCAGGGACTTGGTTAACTGGGAAATAGTGAACTATGTTTACGATGTTCTGGGCGAAAAAGATGAACAGACTCTAACAAACGGCAAAAACGAGTACGGGAAAGGTTCCTGGGCAAGCAGTCTCCGTTATCACAATAGTACTTATTACGTTGTATTCAGTTCCCAAACAGAAGGCAGGACCTTTGTCTTCAAAACGCTCGATATTGAAAATGGCCCTTGGGAAAAACATACCCTGCCGTTTGTCCATGACATGTCGCTCTTATTTGACGATGATGGCAAGGTGTACTTGGTTTACGGGAGCGGTGATATCCGAGTAAAAGAATTGACCGCTGATGCCACTGCTGTTCTACCGAAAGGATTGAATCAGGTGATCATTCCGGACAGCAGTGCTGTGGCTGGGCCTGATATAGCTCTACCGGCAGAGGGCGCGCACATCCACAAAATCGACGGCATGTACTATATCTTCTTAATCACGTGGCCGAGGGGAGGTATGCGCACCCAGCTGTGTTATCGAGCGGAAAGCATTACAGGCCCTTGGGAAGGACGGGTTGTGCTGCAGGATGGCGGCGTCGCCCAAGGCGGGTTGGTTGATACCCCTGATGGGAAATGGTATGCACTGCTCTTTGGAGACCGCGGTGCAGTCGGGCGCATACCATACTTGGTTCCTGTGCAGTGGGAAGCCGGTTGGCCTGTGTTTGGATTTGATGGTCGAGTCCCCGTTGAACTCGGAGTGAGCTGCAGACAAGAGATTAAGATAGTGGAATCCGACGAGTTCGATGATGATCGCCTTGGACTAGTTTGGCAGTGGAATCATAATCCAGATGATGATAATTGGTCCCTCACCGAACGCCCAGGCTATCTCCGTCTGCGGGCTGGGCACATCAGCAAGGATATCACAGAGGCCCGCAATCTTCTTACTCAGAGAACATTCGGACCTATGTGTTCCGCAGATATAGCTGTGGAAATGGTTGGCATGCAAAGTGGTGACTGCGCTGGCTTGGCGGTGTTTCAAAAGAATTATGGCTATGTCGGAGTTTCTGTGTGCGGCCAAGAACGGTATGTCGTGATGGCAGATGCAAGCTCAGGAACATGCGTTGAGGTCGAACGCATTCCTGTAGACCAGATGCGCCTCTACTTTAAGATCGCATGTGACTTCCGGGAACAGCGCGACCTAGCTTACTTCTTCTACGGCCTCAATGCTGAGGAATGGGTTCCTATCGGTCGTCCTCTGAAGATGCTCTATACCCTGCCTCACTTTATGGGTTACCGATTTGCCCTCTTTTGTTTCGCTAAGCAGCTTACAGGTGGGTATGCGGACTTTGATTACTTTCGGATGACTGACTCTTAAAGCCAAGTTCTAGGAGGGGTGCTCGTTGAGAGGAATGCTGAAATCTGCCGCCGGACTGGTGCTGCTGATCGCCGCTGCGGCTGCCTTTACAGCACCGGTTTTTGGACATGTCACTGAGCTTCCTTCCCTGCGAGAAATCTACAAGGATTACTTTGACCTTGGTGCCGCTGTATCCATCGCCGGATGGTCTGACAGAACCCTGGATAAGCACCATGACCTGCTTGCTTACCACTTCAACAGTGTTACCGCGGGCAATGAAATGAAGCCTGATGCCACGCAGCCGTGGTCAGGTACATTCAAATTCAATGATGCGGATCGCATGATTGAGTTCGCCCTTACGCACGGGATGAAAGTGCGGGGACACACGTTGGTCTGGCATTCCCAGACACCACAGTGGTTTTTCAGAGACGGAAACAACAAGCTGATCTATGATAAGGAATTTATAACCGAAGAAGATCGCCAGCTGGTTATCAGGCGCTTGGAGAGGCACATTGAAGCTGTGATGCAGCATTTCGGCGATACCGTTTATGCGTGGGATGTAGTCAATGAGGCGGTATCTGACAGCGGCGGAAGTGTTTATCGTCAGGATTCGCCTTGGTACAGAATTTTGGGCGAGGATTATATCAAGATTGCTTTTAGGAAGGCACATGAGGTCAATCCTCAGGCAAAGCTATTTTACAATGACTATTACATCGATGCTCCCGGCAAGCGCAGTCGTACATTGGAGTTGCTGAAGAGCCTCTTAGATGAGGGAGTACCCATCCACGGGGTCGGAATTCAAGGCCATTGGAGCGTTGACGACACGAGAATCAGCGATATCGAGGAGTCTATACAGATGTACGCTGATTTGGGCCTGGAAATCCAAATTACTGAGATGGATGTGGGCATGAAAGGGTATACGGAGGAAGAACAAGCGGAGCGCTACCGCGAGCTTTTCCAACTGTTCAAGAAGTACAGTGACGTGATCACCAGCGTCACTTTATGGGGAACTACAGATAACACATCTTGGCGGAAGGATGAGAACCCTCTCCTATTCGATGCAAACCAAGAACCAAAACCCGCCTTCTGGGCAATCGTCGATACAAGTAAACCTTGGTACGTGAATAAGGCAGAGTATACGGGCGCCGTGGTTTTTCTCAATAGCTCCGGTGAACGTCTCGGTGTCTTGAAGCCCGGCGAATACAGCACTGCTCAATTAGAGCAGTTGGGCTTTACGCTGGCCGATGTATCGGGTTTAGAAGTGGTTAAGGGTTATGTGATTACCTTTTACGAACACGAGGACTGTCGAGGTAGAGCTTGGCATTTTACAACTACTCCAGACTTCGCCGGCGAAGTTATGGCTGGGCAGGCAAAATCCTTGTCTATACGCTTTGTCGAAACTGCCAATATTGCCCTGAATAAACAAGTGCGGGCAAATGTCATGGAGGAGCGGGCAGG
>CALKAR010000208.1 GCA_937988745.1 uncultured Peptococcaceae bacterium | reverse complement strand
CAGGACTTTACTGCGTCGTTATCCCTAATTCTGTAACAGCGAACCTCAATTTTGGCGAATATGATCTCAAACTGACATCATTAGCCGATCTCCCCCTCAAGCAGCTCCTCGAGTCTGCAGTCAAGGAGAGACGCAGGGAGATTTCTTAGGGGGATAGGGATGTCAAGAGTACATAGACGTGCCTTTTTGACCGCACTAATTATCATCTGCATGCTCGCGCCTTACGGTGCTGCTGCTTCATATACAATTCGGCTTGACGAGAAAGTTGGTTTCGCTGCTGCTCAAGCGGGTCTTGCATTGGGACTCATGCTGATCCCTCGGGACCAAGAACTCTACGATGGTATACGGGAGGCACTTGGGGGGGAGGGCATACTCTGGAAAGGCATCAGCTTGGCGGGCGAACCTGCCGCTGCTTTGGCGGCGGCAGGGATCTTGGCTCTGAACGGCTCTGAATTCGGGCGCGACCTCACCTGGGCGCTGCTTATGAATGGCGCTGCTACCATGGCATTAAAGGTGGGCATAGGCATGGCTCGTCCGGAACTCGGATTGGGCCCGGTTTTCATCGGACCAAGTCTAGAAGGTGAGTACCAGGCCTTTCCTTCAGGTCATACCTCGTCGGCCTTCGCGACTGCCACTGTGGTGGCTGAGCATTACCCTGCATACGGTCCCTGGGCTTATTTGGCAGCGGGGCTTGTAGGTCTTTCTCGTATTATGGAAGAGAAGCACTGGCCGAGCAATGTGGTGTTTGGAGCGGGACTTGGATATTTGACGGCACGAATAGCATTAGAAATGGGAACAAATTGGGAGGAAGAGTAGTGGAGATTCAAGCACAATACGAAGCATGGTTAAAAGACCCGCTGATTGATGAAGCAACCAAAGAGGAACTACAACAGCTCGAAGGGCAGATGGCAGAACTTACGGATCGGTTTTTTGGCTGGTTAGCGTTCGGGACAGGGGGCATGCGAGGCAAGATTGGTGCTGGTACAAACCGTATCAATATTTATACTGTGCGTTTGGCGACGCAGGCTTTGGCCAGTATCCTCCATGACAAGGGTTTAGCGGAACGTGGAGTAGCGATCGCGTACGATTCGCGCCGCATGTCACGGGAGTTTGCTCAGGCTGCGGCCCAGGTGCTTGTGGGAAACGGTATTCCTGTTTATATATTTGATGAGATAGCACCAACTCCCATTCTATCCTTTGCAGTGCGCTACCACGGTACAGGTGCCGGACTCGTGATCACCGCAAGTCACAATCCTCCAGAGTACAACGGGTACAAAGCCTACAACGCTCAGGGTGTGCAGATGCTTCCCCATGAAGCGGCCGAGATCAGTGCTAAAATGGGTGCTCTTTCGCTTGCGGATGTCAAGACCGCAGACAATGCAGAAGCTTCACCACTGTGGCATGCAATAGGGGAAGAAACCGTCAATGCTTATTATGACGCAGTTCTAGAGCTGGCTCCTCAGATTGAAGCCGGTGATTTCCGTGTTTTATATACACCACTGCATGGTACTGGCGGACGATATGTACCAGAAATCCTAAGACGGGCCGGTTTTAAAGATGTGCTGACCGTAGAAGAGCAGATGCAGCCGGATGGTTCCTTCCCAACTGTGGATCTGCCTAATCCGGAAGAAGAAGCAGCGTTTTCTCTAGCCATGCAGAAGGCGCAGCAACAGCCCTGTGATTTGATTTTAGCAACTGACCCAGATGCAGACCGTGTTGGGGTTGCTGTACGCCATGAAGACGATTGGCACCTGCTTAACGGCAACCAGGTGGGGATCCTTCTGGCTGAGTTTATTCTTTCTCGCATGACAGAGGAAAGCCGCAGAGGTGGCGTTGTCGTTAAAACCATCGTCACCACTGAAATGATTCAGCCCATTGCTGAGAAGTACGGTGTCGAGATCATCAATACGCTGACCGGGTTTAAGTACATCGGACACTTGATTGACGAGCTGCCTAAGGATGGAAAACGTTTCATCTTTGGATTTGAAGAGAGCTACGGCTATTTGGCCGGTACAGTTGTTCGTGATAAGGATGCGGTTTTGGCGAGTCTCTTGGTGTCACAGATGGCTGCTTACTATAAACAGCAGGGCAGGACTTTGATTCAGCAGCTGCACAAGCTGATGGAGGAATATGGTTACTTCAGAGAATCCTTGCGCTCCTATTCATTCTCTGGAACTACAGAAGCGCAGCGGGCAAGAGAATTTATTGCGCAGCTCCGCCGGGAGCCGCTCCGCGAAATCGCAGGAGAAAAGGTAGTTATGGTAAGAGATTACCACACCAGTATCGAATATGACTTGGAAGCAGGGACGTCTAGGCCAATCGAACTGCCGCAAGAAGACGTGCTGCAGTGGATCACAGACCAAGGCAGCCGGGTTACCCTGCGGCCATCCGGTACAGAACCTAAGATGAAACTCTATTTGGGTGTCCAGGGAAGTTCATTGGAAGACAGTCAAAGACGGCTGGAAGCGGTGGAAGAGGCCTTTGATCAGCTGGTCCAGAATGGTTTAGATGAGGAGTAAACAGAAACCCCACGGGTCTTAAGCCGTGGGGTTTACCAATTCTCTGCGGTGCTTGACAACTAAGGCTACTAGCTCTGGATCAAGGCGCCCGGCACGAGCGTCCGCTTCCAAAATGTCTGCTGCTTTGTCGGCTGAGAGGGCTTCTCGATAGGGCCGCTCTTCGGTTAGTGCTTGGAAGACATCTAAGACAGCCACAAGCCGCGCTTCTGGATCGAGGTGCTCAGCGTTAAGAGAGAACGGATAACCACTGCCGTCAAGGCGTTCGTGGTGGTATGCCGCCCAAGTCTGAATAGATTCAATCCCTTCGCCGATTACGCCCAGCAGGTGATATGTATGATAAGCGTGCTGCTTCATAACGTCCATTTCTCTGTCGGAAAGCCTGCCTGGGTAAAGCAGGATCTCATCTGATACGGCAAGCTTGCCGATATCGTGGAGCAGGGCAGCTGTACGCAGCTTCCTGACTGTATGCTTGTCCATACCTATAATCTCAGCCATTCGAGTGACTTTGTCAGCTAATCCCGAGGAATGCATCGCTGTATATGGGCTCTTATTGTCCACGATTTTGGCGAATAGCTCGGCGATATCTTCTAATTCATCTAATCCAATAGTACGACTCATTTCCGGATAGCGCTGTAGAAGCTTTATATAGTTCCCTGATTCAAGATCCAGCCATAGACTGGGCGTATGCGCCAAATCTGTGAAACATTCGACTAGGTGCGGATGGAAAACACTGCTTTTATGTGCGTTGATGGTATCGACGATGGCATCAACCTGCCAGAGCGCATATTGGTCACGATCTAGTAGGAATTCAATGCGATCTGCAAGGCAGAGCACAGCGGGTAGGATGTCCATTCCAGGGGTATATTCATCATGATGATGAAGTACGGGCAAGGCTAGCTGTTGGAGGAAGCGTGTTTGTAAGAGTAGGTCGTGGCCGCGTTTTGTATGGTTAGAGACAGTCGCTCCAGGGGGCTGGAAGTCAGCGAGTTCGAGCTTTTCTTTGGTAGAAACAACACCGATGTCATGTACGAGAGCACTGAGAAGGAGCTGTTCTAATTGATGTTTTTCTAGTCCATAGTGAATGCCGATGCTCAACGCCAAGAATGCGGTTCTCTCACCATGATGCTGTACTCGTCGATGCATCATATCGCAGGCGGTGGCAACTGCTGCAAGGGTTTTCACTAGATCCAATTTTATTACTAGACTCATAGGGACCACCTTTCTGTGGTTAAAAGAGGACTTTATTATGGTACCATCGAATAGCTTGTGATGTTGTATGTGGACGTAGAAAGGAGATATGCATGACACGAAGGAAAGAATTGTGGGAGTTCTTCGCGTCCTTTTTCCGCATCGGGTTGTTTACCTTTGGCGGAGGACTGGCGATGCTGCCTATGATCGAACGCGAAGTGATTGACCGACACGGTTGGACTGATCGAGATGAGATACTTGATATATACGCCATGGCTCAATCAGTTCCTGGTGTGATAGCCGCCAATACGGCTGTTTTTTTGGGGAACCGTCTTTTTGGTTTCTGGGGTGCAGTTGTAGGTGTGGTTGGAGTGGTACTGCCTTCTATTGTCATCATTACATTAATCGCCATTTTCTTTGAACAGCTGAAGGCAAATCCATGGATTGCTGCTGCCTTTGAAGGAATTAGAGCGGCCGTTGTGGGACTAATTGCCGCTGCAGCCGTGCGCGTAGGACGCCGGGCTGTTAAGGGCCATTTTGCTTTTCTGGTGGCTTTGGGCGCACTACTTCTCAGTTTATCGGGGTACGTTAACGCTATTGTTGTTATAATCCTAGGCGGTCTAGCTGGGTACGTACAGTATCGTGTTAAGGGGTCGGAGTGCCAGTGATATTATTAGATCTTTTCTGGTCATTTTTTAAGATTGGTATGTTTACATTCGGAGGCGGTTATGCCATGCTGGCCCTAATTCAGCAGGCAATTGTAGAGCATGGCTGGCTCACGCTGGAGGAGTTCATTGATATTGTGGCGGTCGCTGAAATGACCCCCGGTCCGATTGCGGTAAACGCTGCTACCTTCGTGGGGTTCCGCTCGGTGGGGGTTGTAGGCTCGCTAGTGGCTACCGGAGCTGTAGTTCTACCAAGCTTGATCGGTATGCTGATTATCAGCCGCTTTTGGGCCCAATACAAAGACAGTCCTGCGGTCCAAGCCGTATTTCAGGGTGTTCGTCCCACTATTGCCGGATTGATTGTCTCTGTTGCCATCACTCTAGGCGCGGCGGTGCTTTCAGCAGGTGGGGACGGTTTTAACATACTTGGGCTGATTATAGCAGCTGGGGTGTTCTTGGCTGTTTATATAAAGAACGTTGATCCTTTTAAGATGATCATTCTCTGTGCGATTTTGGGTTTAATACTATTTCGTTGACTTTTTTCCATAACTTTACCATGCTTAAGCTTGCTTCTCAGGTTTGGGCATGGTAAACTTATGGTGCTGATGTGACCGGGTGGTCACATTGAGAGGTGATAAAATGCCGAAAGCAACTTTTTTCAATCTATCCCCAGCTAAACGGGAAGCCATTGAAAAAGAGGCAATTCGGGAGTTTGCGGAAAAACCTTTTGAGCGTGCGTCCTTAAGTAAAATCGTGGAAAATTGCGGAATTGCCAAAGGGAGCATGTATCAATACTTCGAAGATAAGCTCGATTTGTACCTGTATATCGTAGAACTCGCGTACGCGGAGAAGCGCAAATATGTGCGGCAGGCTTTTGAGATTGAAGGCGATATATTTGAAGTGCTTCGGGCTTATTACCGTCAATCCTTGCGTTTTTCGCAGGAGCACCCGAATCTGCACAAGGTGACCTGCAATTTCTGGGAAAGCCGTGCTCAGCATCTGCATGAAACCATTGGGGAAGTCAGAGGCGAGCGCGCATCTGATTTCGAAAGCTTTCTCAGCAAAGCAATAACCAGTGGGGTAGTTAATTCGGACTTAAATCCGGAGGCTGTGTTTTTTGTTTATCACGCGGTGGGTAAACAGCTCATCGATCAGTTTGGTGAGACGGTCGATGACGAGTTTCTCTGCCAAGTTCTAGATGTCTTGAAATATGGGCTCAAGGTTAGGAAAGGAGATGCCCCGTGCGAATCCAATTAAAGCATGTTGTTTTGAGTTTGGTCTTAATTCTGACCGTTGGAACCAGCGCCTGGGCGGCCGCACTTAATGTAGCCGTCTATGCTGATCCTGATACGTTTGATCCTACCCGGACAGTAGCAGCTTCGACTGTAGAGATTGCTTTTAACATCTACGAAGGGCTGGTCAAAGCGACTCCAGATGGTTCATTAGAAGGTGCTTTAGCCGAAAGTTGGGAAATCAGCAGCGACCAGAAAACGTACACATTCTATCTGCGTGATGCCTTTTTCCACGACGGCACCAAGGTGGAGCCTAGGGATATCGTGAACGCACTGAACCGTGCCAGGGATCCAGAAATCTCAGCACGGTGGAACGACTTTGCCATGATAGAAAGCGTTGAGGCGGAAGACAACAAGATAATTGTCCGTCTCAGTCAGCCGAACGCAGCGTTCCTCTTCACGTTGGCCGAAGTTAATGCCGCCATTTATCCTGAAGACGCTGAAGGCCTTGCTTCTCAGCCGATCGGCACTGGACCCTATAAGCTGGTAGAATGGCTGCCAAATCAATATGTGAAACTGGAGCGGTTTGCAGACCATTGGTCCGGTCAGATTCCGTACTACGAAGAAGTTAAGTTCTTGATTATCCCGGACCAGAACAGCGCGGTACTGAACCTGCGCAGCGGCAATGTAGATTTGATTCCCCGCATGGAGCCAGTGGTTTACCACCAGGTGGAGCACGATCCAAACATCAAGGTTATCGCGGGGCCGATGAATCTGGTTCAGATACTTGCCATAAACAATCAGCGTCCGCCATTTGATGATGTACGCGTGCGGAGAGCTCTAGCGATGGCGGTTAACCGCGAGGAGATTATCTACGGGGCTGCCTGGGGTTATGCCGAGCCTCTGTACAGTGGAGTTAGTCCTGCCATGCCTACGTTCTTTAATGACAACCTGGCTGATGTGAACCCCTATGATCCTGATCGTGCTCGGGAGCTTTTAAGAGAGGCAGGCGCAGAGAATCTGCGGTTTACCTTGACGCTGCCGTCAGATTATCAGCTCCATGTGCAGACCGGTGAAATTGCTGCCCAGCAGTGGGAAGCGATTGGTGTTGAAGTCGATATCGAACTGGTAGAGTGGGGGACCTGGCTTGAGCGGGTGTATACCCAGCGTGACTATGATGTGTCTATCATCGGCTTGGCGGGTAGGCTAGATCCACATGCAATCTTAGTGAGATACGAGTCCACCAACAGCCGCAACTTCTTTAACTTCTCATCGGCAGAGTTTGACGAGCTGATCGGACAGGGCTTGAGTCTTCAAGGCAGCGAACGTGCAGCAGTCTACCAAAAGGCACAGGAAATCTTGGCTCGGGAAGCAGCGGGAGTGTTTGTCATGGATCCGCAGCAGCTAGCAGCTATGCGAGTTGAGATTCAGGGATGGCAGCACTATCCGATCTACGTAGTCGACGTGGCCCGTCTGTACGAGTAAGCACTTCTAGTTATTCAGCGAAGGTGTGTTACTATTGGGACGATATTTTCTGCGAAAATCTATCAGCTTAGTTGGAATCGTGTTTCTCGTCAGCCTGATCACTTTTGCCGCTCTCCAGGTTCTGCCTGGTGACCCTGCTCTCTTGATTTTAGGAACCGAAAGCTCGCCCGAGGCACTGGCTGCTATCCGCAGCCAGCTCGGGCTTGACAAACCAGCCCTTGTCCGCTTTGGACAGTGGCTGGTTAGCTTTGTGCAGGGGGATTTTGGAAATTCGATCCGTTATAGTGTGCCAGTGCGTAATTTGGTGGCACGAGCTCTGCCCATCTCGCTTACTCTCGCACTCTGGGCTGTCTTTATCTCGCTGGCTGCAGCTGTCCTTTTAGGGGTCTTTAGTGCGGCGTTTTCCGGTAAATGGTGGGGAAGAGGTATACGGGTTTTTTCACAGTTGGGCATGGCCGTGCCTCAGTTTTGGATTGGGATTCTACTAATCCAGGTATTTGCCGTGCAGCTCCGCATCCTGCCCGCGGGAGGTTACTCCAACTGGCGCAGCTTAATTCTGCCGGTGGTCACCTTAGCACTGCCGCGCAGTGCAGTTCTTGTGAACATGGTGCAGAGCGGCCTCATCAATGTCTTAGGAAGTGATTACATACGTACAGCCAAGGCGAAGGGCCTGCCGTGGGCTAAGGTCCTGTTCAAGCATGCTTTGATTAATGGAGCGATCGCCACAGCTACTTCCGCGGGAATTCAGCTGATACAGCTCCTAGCCGGTACAATTGTTGTAGAGCAGGTGTTTGGGCTGCCAGGCATGGGCCAGCTGGTCTTAACTGGTGTGCTCCAGCGGGATCTTCCTTTGGTCCAGGCGGTTACAGTTCTTGTAGCAATCGGAATTGTTGCGGTCAACTTCGCAGTGGACGTTGTCTTGATGTTCCTTGATCCGCGGATTCGGTTTGAGTAGGGGGGGATACGTATGAGAACCTCTAAAGTTGGCTTCATTTTAATTGGTCTAGTTCTAGTGGCTATCATTGGCGGTCTTTTTTATGTCCCCCATGATCCAGAAAAAATTGCCGTTATGGAAAGATTCAAACCGCCATCTCGCAAGCATTGGCTGGGAACCGACAATCTTGGACGCGATGTATTCAGCCGCATTGTCGTGGGCGGCCGCTGGTCGCTGCTTATAGGCGGTCTGGGAGTGCTGTTGGGAGGTACAATAGGCGTTGTTTTAGGAGCGGTCGCAGGGTATTTCGGACGAGGGATTGATGAGCTGCTCATGCGAGGCGCGGATGGGATGTATGCGTTTCCAGTGATTCTAATCGCTCTGTTGGCTGCAACTGTGCTGGGTCCGGGAAGCTTGTCGGTGCTGGTGGCGGTAACTATTGGCAACATTCCAATCTTCATGCGGCTCACCCGAAACCAGATACTAAAGATCCGGACGGAACCATTTGTTGAAGCAGCGCGAGGGATTGGAGCTTCAGAAGTGCGAATCGTTTTTCGTCATATTCTTCCTAACGCGACTCCTGTATTAGCAGTACAGTTTGCAGTCAGCTTTGCGGGAGCAATTCTGGCAGAAGCATCCCTTAGTTATCTGGGAGTGGGTATTCAACCGCCTAATCCAAGCTGGGGACGAATGCTGCGGGAGGCTCAGTCGTTTGCTGGTTTGGCGCCGTGGACGGTTCTGGCGCCCGGATCTGTAATTGCTCTCACAGTCCTGGGGTTTAATCTGATTGGAGATCGTTTTTCACAAGGCAGGTAATTTTCGCAGACCTGCAGAAGAACAAAGGAAATGATAGTGGAGGAACGGGTCATGCTGAAACTAACGAATGTCGCGAAGAAGTATCGGGGAGCTTCAACCTACGCAGTTCAAGACTTAGACTTAGAAGTCAAGCGGGGAGAGATCTTTGGTTTTCTAGGGCCGAATGGTGCGGGCAAGACCACTACGATTAAGATGATTGTTGGCCTGCTCGAACCGGATGCAGGCAGCATCACCGTCAACGGTTTCGGTGTGAGCGAGCGGCCCATCCAAGCTAAGCAGTCGATTGGTTTTGTTCCGGATAATCCAGAGCTGTATGAGAAGCTCACTGGTATCGAATATCTGAACTTCGTCGCTGATGCCTATGGAGTAAGTCAAGATGAAAGACGGAAGCGTATTCCTCATTATCTAGAGATGTTTGGTTTGACCGGTGCTGTCGGTGACCTTATTCAGAGCTATTCGCATGGAATGCGGCAGAAGTTAGCTTTAACAGGTGCTCTTCTGCATGAGCCAGAGTTGTTTATCTTGGATGAGCCTATGGTAGGTCTAGATCCTAAGTCTGCTCACCTCTTTAAAGAACTCATGCGAGAGCATGTAGATAAAGGATACACAGTATTCTTTTCCACTCATGTGCTCGAAGTGGCAGAACGTCTTTGCGACCGTGTAGGAATTATTAATCACGGCCGCCTAATAGCCTGCGGCACTCTTGAAGAACTGCGTGAGAGAAGTCAGTCTCACGACAGCACTCTCGAAAAACTGTTTCTCGAGCTAACGGAGGGGGATGACGATGATGACTAGGCTGTGGAGCCTGTACAAGGCCCTCCTCAATGTGCAGTACAATTGGTCTGCAATGAAATATACCTACATAAAGAAACGTCAGAGGCTGTGGGAGCCCATTCTGATCATTGTGAGTCTGGCTCCTGCAGTCCTGCTGTGGCTCGCCGGTGTCGTTTGGTTTTCTGAGACGGTTTATCGTTCGGGTATGATGCTTGCCCAGCCTCATGTACTGCTTGCAGTCATGGCGCTGGTGGCTCAGATCGTCACACTGTTCTTAGGAGTTTTTTATGTCTTGAGCGGCTTTTATTTCAGCGATGATTTGAAAATTTTAATTCCACTTCCTTATAAACCTTGGGAGCTCTTGGTTGCGAAACTGCTGGTCATCATGACGGGACAGTACATTCCCATTCTGCTGACATTTGTGCCTGCTCTGATCGTTTATGGTAGAGAAGCTCAGGTGGGAGCAGCTTATTGGCTGGCTAGTGTTCCTGTGGTCTTGGCGATGCCGGTGCTTCCCCTAATCATGGCCACGATTCTCAGCATTGTGCTGATGCGGGTTGTAAACATGAGCAAGCGCCGCGACCTGTGGGCGGTAATAGGTGGATTTGCTCTAACTCTATTCATTGTGGGATTTCAGCTGTATATGCAGCTTTCTATTGGAGATGTCCATCCAGAAGAGTTTATGCTGCAGCTAATGCAGCAAGCAGACGGTGTTGTAAACCTCTTAAGCCGATATTTTCCGCCCAGTGTTTGGGCTGCAAAGGCGCTGGCCTATTCGCATCAACTTGCGGGCTGGATGAACCTGCTGCTGTTTATCGCTGCGGCTGCAGTGGGAGGCGTCGTTTTGCTAGTTTTGGCTGATCGGGTGTTCTATCGTGGTGTGGTTTCCGGATTAGAAGGGCGTCGGGGAACAAGTGGCCGCACCGTCGATGAGGGAGCGGTGAGAGAACGACCTCTGCTTTGGACTCTTGCTCTTACAGAGATACGCCTCTTTTTGCGCAATCCGGGCTTTGTGTTGAATGGTTTGATCGGGTATATTCTCTTCCCGGTGGTGGTAGCAGTGCCGCTGTTCGCCCCGCAGGCACAGCAGGATAATCCGCTCGCCTTCTTGCTGGACCTGGTCAGCTTTGAATTGATTGTGGGCTGTGCTGCCCTGTTCTTTGTGCTGATGTCTGCAATGTCTATGATTCCCGCTACGACTATATCCCGGGAAGGGAAGTATTTGTGGTTTCCTCGGACGCTGCCCATTCCTGTTCAGACGCTGCTGGCTGGACGGATTATGGCCGCACAGATCATTAATATCGTGGGTTCCACTCTGTCTGTAGTACTGATTACTATAGTACTGAGTTTTCCGTGGACAGCTGCGGTGCTGGGATGCCTACTGGGAGCCCAGCTTTCGACAGGGTTTGCTGGTCTCTTGACAATTCTTGACTTGGCCCGTCCAATGCTGAAGTGGACGAATCCTGTTAAGGCAATTAAGTCAAACTTAAACTCTATGATCGCTCTAGCTCTTGCCGCAGCTGTCTGCGCAGCCTTTGGTTACGGCATGTACTGGCTTGTACAAAACGGTTATGCGCCGCTGGTGTATGGCGAGTTTATTCTGGGAAGCATCTGCTTGTATGGCCTGTATAAGCTCTTACTTGAGAAATACGCGGTCTATCGCTGGAAGAGGATTGAGGATTAATGGAATGGCTTCAGAATCAACTAGTGCGGGAACTACTGCTGCTGTTGTTTGTTAGCGCCATCGGCAGCATTGTATATCAGATTGTTCGCCGATACGTAATCAAGCTGCTCCACAAGTTCTTTCTTAAGACGAAGATTAAATGGGATCAAATTCTCATTGAAGAAGGTGTACTCCAGAGCGCTGCTCTACTGATACCTGTTTTCATAATAGCTCAGGTGCTGCCCTTCCTTGAGGTTTCCCTGAGCTTTATAACACTCTTCTTGCGCTTGTGGACATTGGTTATCGCGGTGATTACCTTACACCGATTGCTCAATGTTGTAGTAGCTGTTTATAATACGTTTCCAATTGCCCAGAGGGTCTATATTAAGGGCTATGTGCAAGTTGTCCAAATCGCCGTAATCGTCTTTGCCACTATTTTAGGCATTTCGATTTTGATTGGACAGCCACCATGGGCTATACTCGGCGGTTTAGGAGCATTAAGTGCCGTCCTGATCTTAGTCTTTCAGGATACCATTTTGGGCTTTGTAGCTGGTATTCAACTCACTATGAATGATCAGATTCGTGTGGGCGACTGGATTGAGATGCCCGCTTACGGTGCCGACGGGTTCGTGGAAGAGGTAGCTCTCCACACGGTAAAAGTGCGGAACTGGGATAAATCCATGAGTACGATTCCCACGCATAAGCTGGTTGGGGATTCCTTTAAGAATTGGCGCTTTATGTTTGAGTCCGGAGGAAGGCGAATTAAGCGCTCAATTATGATTGACCAAACAAGCGTCAAGTTTCTTGACGAAGAAATGCTGGAACGCTTGTGGAAAATCCAGCTTCTGCAGCCTTATTTAGAACAGCGTACAAGGGAGATAGAGGAGTTTAACCGCAAGTATAGTATTGATACTTCCTCGCTGGTGAATGGGCGGCATATGACTAACTTGGGCACATTCCGCGCATATTTAACTGCTTACCTGCGGAGTCACCCGAAGGTGCACCAAGAGATGGTCATTATGGTCCGCCAGCTGCAGCCTACTCCAGAGGGACTTCCTATGGAGATTTACTGCTTTACAAATGATGTGGCTTGGGTGAACTATGAAGGCATTCAAGCGGACATTTTCGATCACATACTAGCTGTAATACCTGAGTTTGAGCTCCGAGTATTTCAGAAGCCCAGCAGTCATGATCTAGTGCGGGCTGCGAGCACCCTGGCTCATCTGGTGCAGGAGCGACAAGAAGAAAGGATGACATGATGGCGTACGTAAGGCGGGAGTATCCTCAGTGGTCATGGTCTTTTTCACGGCAGCAGACATTTGAATCCTGCCGGAGGATGTACTACCACCACTATTATGGCTCCCACAACGGCTGGGAAATGAATGCGCCGCCCCAAGTGGCACTTGCTTATCGGTTAAAGAAGTTGGTCAACTTGTATACTGTGTTGGGTGATGCGGTCCATCAGGCGGCACAGCTAATCGTAGAACGGCTGGTAATGGGAAGGCCGCTGCTCGGTGCTGCCGAGATTGAGGAACGAATTAGGCAGCAGCTGCGCAGTGTTTGGCGTTCGTCTCAAAATAACAGGGAACTCTTTATAAGGCGGCCGAATCGGATCCCTATGCTGCATGAATTCTACTATGGACACGGGCCCAGTGATGAATTAGTAGAAAAAATAAACGAGCGCATCTCGCTGTGCGCTCAGAATTTGGCCAGTTCATCAGTTCTGCAGGAAATTGCTGAGGGTGGTGGTGAGGTACTTGCCTGCGAGCAGTTCGACACCTTTATATTAGATGAAACTCCGGTGTATGCAGTTCCTGACCTGATTTATCGCCGCAGCAGTGGAGAACTGCTGATTGTTGATTGGAAGACAGGGCGGCAGGATGAGCAGAACTTAGAACAGGTAGCTTTATACGGATTCTATGCTCAAGAAAAGTTTGGAGTGCCCACTGACCAGATCACGGTACGTCTCGAATATTTAGAAGTGGGAGCAGGAGTAGAGCTGCCTCTCACTGATGCAATGCTGGCTGAAGTGAAAGCTAAAGCTCTCGACGGCATAGAAGCGATGCGAGATTATCTTGACGATGTTCAGCTCAACCGGGCGAAGCCAATTCATGCTTTTCCCCTCGCGGAAAATCGGTACCAATGTCTCCGCTGCAATTACTTAGAACTCTGTGCCCCCGAACTAAATATAGATTTGACCGAAGTCTCATGCAATTAGCGCGGCAATATGCTGCGCTATTTCCAACCAGTTGTATACTCGGACGATCTCTGGCGGACAGCGGCGCTCGCGGTTGTGCGAAGTGTGATACAGCAGGGTGTAAATGCCCCGGCTGGCCACGTCGGCACAGTTCATAAAATGATCGTCCACAAACAGCTGTACTCCCAGCTGCACACATTTTTGTCCCTTTGAGTAAGATTCGGTTTCGCTAGGGCTCATGTGCAGATCTGTGTACGGGATACCGTGGCGGCGCAGCCAGTCTTCGGTGACTTCCCGATATGGTTCACTGCGGGCCGTAATCAGCTGAACCTCATGACCCGCCTCCAACAGCCTACTCAGGACTGCTGCACATCCTTGGCGGGGAAGGACGGTCTCCATAATTGCCGCTGTTTCCCGTGCTAGGAATGGTTCTAGTTCTTCTTTATCAATTTCGAGGGCCTCATCGATATAAAAAGAATGTTTGACGATAGGCCTTTTGAAAAAGGCGCTGGCCCGTTCCAGCCAGAGATTACTATGGCCGTTGTCGTCGTCGGTCAGAACGCCATCGATATCAAAGCCAAAAATCAATTTAGAAATAAGAATAACCTCCTTTTAGCTGGAATCTTTTTTAGGCATGATGTAGTGGGGGAGTAAAGGCTCCCTCTAATTCGAGCAGGAATCTTTTTATGTTGAGACCGCCGCTGAAGCCGCCGAGTCCGGCTGCACCAACCACGCGGTGGCACGGTACTATGATGGCGATTGGGTTTGCCCCAACAGCGCGCCCTACTGCACGATAACCTCTGCACCCACATTTTTCGCCGATTTCTTTGTAAGTGACGGTTTTACCATAAGGGATCTGACGCAGTGCTTCCCAGACTCTTTTTTGAAACTCAGTGCCAATGAGCTCCACTTCCCAGTCAAGCGGGGTGCGTTGACCGCGAAAATATGAAGCTAGATCACGTTCGAACTTCGCGGGCAGTGGCTGTTCATCGGGAAGTGCTTCCTTAAAGACAGACTGCATCCACTCTGCCGCTATCTCTCTAGAAAATGAGAGGTTTATCAGTTTACCGTCACGGAAGATAAGGCACAGGGCCCCAATGGGGCTCTGGTACGTGGCGCTGTACAAAGAGCAGCATCCTTTCATGGAAGGAATGTATGGAGTATCTTTCGCAGTAGTACATGGCAAATCCTGCTCGAGGCAGGGCAGGATTAGAAACACATACTGTAGAATCATGGGGGAATGATTGGAGGAAGGCGATGATGGAACCACAAATCAACAACGCTCTGGGCCTGGAGGAGAGCTCCGCTGTAATGCGGCAGAAGGTGCTGCGTTTGGCTGGCCCTGCCATAGTGGAAAATCTGCTTCATACTATGGTCGGTGTGGTTGACACAGCCATGGTTGGGCGCCTTGGTGCCTATGCTTTAGCCGCCGTGGGGCTGGCGAACCAGATCTTTAATATCAGTTTAACGGTGTTTGCAGCATTGGCCACCGGCAGTACAGCTCTGGTAGCTCGCTTTATTGGAGCAAACGAAAAGGAAGAGGCGGCGGAGGTGGCCCGTCAATCATTGGTGATGGGCTTTGCTTTAGCAGGTAGTCTTCTTGTAATCCTTGTAAGTTTTGGACCGACGATTCTGCGTTTACTGTTCCGCCGTTCTGAAGAGGCTGTCCTATATCATGGTGGGGTTTACGTTCGAATTGTCGCATCAGCACTAATCCTAAACTTTATTCTTATTATCATCAATGCTATTCTGCGGGGTGCAGGAGATACACAGACGCCCATGCGTATCACAGCGTTGGTGAATGGCACAAATATTGTTTTAAACGCGCTTCTGATCTATGGTTTAGGCCCCTTTCCGGCTCTAGGCGTCGCAGGAGCTGCTATGGCCACAGCGATAGCCCAGGGGCTAGGTGGAGTCTTGGCGCTGCGAAAGCTCTTTACAAATGATCTTCTGCGAGTCCGGATTTCTGACTCATTCCGGCCTAATATGTTAATGATCAAGCGCATTATGAACATTGGAGTACCCGCGGGCATTGAGCAAGGGATTATGCGGGTCGCACAGCTTGTGTATACTATGGTTGTTTCATCCTTGGGTACAGTGGCGTATGCAGCACATCAAGTGGCTCTTAACGCTGAATCGCTGTCTTTTATGCCTGGCGCAGGTTTTGCTGTTGCGGCTACTACTCTTGTAGGTCAGAGCCTCGGTGCTGATCGGCCTGATGAAGCTCAAAGAGCAGGATACATGTCACGCAGTTTGGCGGTTCTGGTTATGTCGATCATGGGAGCTATTTTCTTTTTCTTCCCCGGGCCTGTAGTGCGGATTTTCTCCAGCGACCCAGGCGTAATGGAGCTGGCTACCAGCTGCCTACGCTTAGTAGCTATTTCTCAGCCGGCGCTCGCTACCATTATGGTGCTCGCTGGTGGGCTGCGGGGTGCAGGTGACACACGGGCTATTGTGAAGATTACACTGCTTGGCTTCATCGGCGTACGCTTGGTAACTGCATACGTTCTAGCGATAGTGCTGGAAATGGGCCTAATTGGGGCTTGGATCGGTATGGTCGTCGACTTATTCTTCCGAAGTTTCTTGGTAAACCGGCGTTTCAAGAGCGGTCAGTGGAAGCTTATTACGGTATAGAGGAGGCTGATGTATGTTGAGTAGGTTTTCGTTTCTCCTGCCCACCAAAGTCTTGTTTGGCTCGGGTTGTGTGAAAGATAGACAGACTGATTGGATCCTAGGAAAGAAGGCTATAATTGTGACAGGCCGCCAATCGGCAAAGGCGAGCGGTGCGCTCGATGATGTTACAGCAAGCCTAGAAATGGACTATGTTCTTTTTGATGAAGTGGAAAACAACCCATCGCTGGAAACTGTTGCCCGAGGAGGACAGTTGGCCCGTGAGGAAGGCTGCGATTTTATTGTTGCCATCGGTGGTGGTTCACCGCTGGATGCAGCGAAAGCCATTGCGGTACTGGCGGTCAACGATGTTGAACCGCTCAGCCTTTACGATAGGGGTTGGGACAAGCCTGCACTGCCTATCGCAGCTATTCCCACTACAGCGGGAACTGGCAGTGAGGTAACGCAGTATGCTGTCTTGACTGTGGAACGGGACCAGACTAAGCGAAGTATTAGTGGTCCTGACCTGTTTCCCAAGGTTGCGCTTCTCGATCCGGCTTATACCGAGTCACTCAGCCCCACCGTAACTATTGATACGGCTGTGGATGCCCTTTCACATTTGATTGAAGGCTTTCTAGCCGTACGTGCCAATCAGCTGAGCAGTGGCCTGGCGGTGCAGGGCATGCGCATTTGGGGCCGGTGCATCCCCGCACTGCGCAGTCGTGTCTTTGATTCAACCGTCCGGTCGGAGTTGCTGCTTGCGTCGACTCTCGGTGGAATGACGATTGCTCAGACAGGCACGACTCTGGTACATGCTCTGGGATACCCTCTGACGTATTTCCACGACGTGCCCCACGGAAGGGCAAACGGGATGCTGTTTACAGCCTACTTGAGATATATTAATCAGGTGGCTCCCCAGAAGGTCGGGGAAATACTGAGAAACTTGGGTCTCACTAGCTTAAATGAATTCCAGCAGTTGATGGACGATCTCTTTGGCGAACACGTAAGAGAGCTCGAAATTGACGAGGCGGATTTAGCTGCCTGGGCACAAAAAGCTGCTTCTACAAAGAACGTGGCTAATTCTATCGGAAATCCTGGCCCCCATATTCTGAAAGGGATTTTCCGTGACAGTCTGTTGAGATAAAAAAAGGGGGCATGCCGCCTCGTTTCGAGCGGTAGTGCCCCTTTTCCGTTTCCCTTTAGCTGTTAACCTCGATGATGGCTGCCACCAGCTGGGCAGCTTTATTTAATTGATCAACTGCGATAGACTCGGCAGTGCTGTGGATGTTCTCATATCCCATGCCCAGTACCACAGAGGGAATCCCATAGCCGTTAATGATGTTGGCGTCGCTGCCTCCCCCGGTACCCTGCTGGATTGGTTCCAAACCAATATGGTCGACTGCCTTAAGAGCCAGCTGTACAACGAAGTCATCAGGTTTGAGATGGAAGCCAGAATAGCTGTCTGTTACTTCGATCTCAGCTTTGGCGCCAAACTTCTCGCAGGCAGCTTCAATAGCTTGAACCATGTGTGCCGTCTGTGCTTCGAGGCTGGCGCTGCTGCGGGAGCGGGCTTCGCCCTTCATTTCTATCAAATCTGGTACAATATTAGTAGCACTGCCTCCGGAAATCACGCCGATGTTAGCGGTTGTTTCGTGGTTAATCCGGCCCAGCTTCATATTGCTGATAGCATTGGCTGCGACTACTATGGCGTTGATACCTTCTTCGGGAGCAACGCCCGCATGGGCTGATTTCCCATGGATTTTTGCGCTGATGCCTTTTTGAGCAGGTGCCTGGACGATGATGGTACCCACAGGCCCAGAAGAATCTAAGAAGAACCCAGCTTTAGCCTGGAATGGAGTGATATCGAGGTTTTTTGCACCGAACAGGCCGCCTTCTTCGGCAACAGTAAACAGTACCTCGATGCGCCCGTGGGGAATATTCTGTTCTTGAATGGTGCGGATTCCTTCCAAGATAGCACAGATTCCTGCCACATCGTCAGCAGCTAGAATCGTTGTGCCATCACTGCGGATGATTCCATTATCTACATGCGGTTTGATACCATAACCAGGAGATACCCGGTCCATGTGAGCACAGAAAAGAAGGGCCGGCCGATTGGGATCTCCTTCTAAGAAACCGTACACATTGCCAGCGTTTCCGCCGATTTTGGCACCCGTTTCATCTTCGTAGGCTGTAAAGCCAAGCTCTTTCAATTTTTGTAACAGCGCATCAGCCATGAAGCGTTCGTCTTTTGGTGCACTGTCAACTTGGACTAATTCAAGGAATTCTTCTACCAAGCGAGATTGATTCACAGTCATGATTTCAGCCTCCTTCTAGGCTTGATTCCACATGATCCAGGACATTCCTGCTAAAGGGTTTGGCTTATATGCCTCGAATAAGGGAAGGGGTGGCATATAATATGGAAGATTTAGTTGAAATGGTTCTATTAGCTGGTGAAGTTCTATTAACCAACGGCGCTGAGATTCAGCGAGTTGAGGAAACGATTGCGCGTATGGGTAAGGCTGCAGGTTTTTCTAAGGCAGAGGGCTTTGCCACCCCTACGGGGCTGTTTGTTTCGTTCTATGCACCCAGCGGCCATGTCTACACCCGTGTGCGCCGTATTCGTGAGGTGAACAATAATATTGCCAAAATAGCAGCCGTCAATTCTCTTTCTCGAGCTTATGCCTGTGGTGAGATGACAACTGAGGAAGTACGGAACACCCTTTTAGAGCTTACAAAGCCTGAAGCCGCTTATTTCTGGCCTGCGATTATCGCTAGTGGTCCCGGGTGTGCAGGTTTTGCGCTCATTTTTGACGGTTCTCTGCTGGACGCTTTATTTGCTGGCATCACAGGGTTTCTTGTTGCTTTGATCGGCGCATGGCTTGGTCAGCATCCAGTTCCGCGTATAGTTACGTCAGCGGTAGGTGGCACAATCGTAGCTTTGTGCGCCCGGATATTCTGCCATTTTTCTGCAGCAGATATGGATAAGATTATTCTGGGAGCAGTGATGGTGCTTGTTCCCGGAGTTTTGATGACGACATCGCTGCGGGATATGCTGAGCGGAGAACTAGTTTCAGGCGTTTCACGCGGCGCTGATGCACTTGCTATTGCGGTTGGGGTAGCGGCTGGCGTGGCTGTTGTTCTCAGTGTGGGGGTATGACAGTGCTGAGGAGTTTGTTTACAGGATTTGTGACCGCTGCTTCCTTCGCGTTCATCTACCGTGTTCCGCAGAAACAAGTGCTGCGCTGTGGCCTAATTGGGGCTGCAGGACTGTTTGTTTTCACGTTGATGGGTTTTCTTGGCCAGGTAGCCGCCTATTTCTTGGCGGCGATTGTGGTGACGCTCTTATCTGAGTTTACTGCCCGTACTGCTCGGGAACCGGTGATCGTCTTCCTCATTCCTGGTGTGATTCCTCTAGTTCCTGGAGGGATGGCCTATACTACTATGCTGAGTTTCCTGCAGAACGACTATGCTCGTGGGTTTGAGCAGCTGGCTGTTACCGTCTTTGCTGCAGGGGCTATCGCCGGAGGTATTACCGTGACCAGCAGTGCTTTCCGTGCGCTTTACCGGCCCCGCCGCAGAGGGAGCGCCGTCGAATAGGCAGAATCAGATAGAAGACAATGCTCGGAAGTTGGGGTGATCGAATGATTCGAGTTCAATGGAATGAAAAAGTCGTGGAGGTACCGCGGGGAGCAACGATTGCTCTCGTGGCAGAAAGGTTGGACCTTGCAAACGACGTGGTGGTGGCCCGTGTCAACAACGAGATTTTGGGCTTTCACACTGAGCTCCAGGAAGACTGCACAATCGACTTCCTTGATACAACGACAACAGAAGGGATGCGTGCTTACCGAGCTGCACTTGTTTTCCTGTTTGTGAAGGCAGCCAATGAAACACTGCCTGGTGCTGTTGTCCACATCAAGAACTCTTTGAGCAACGGTATTTACGGGGAAATTGAATGGCAGCGTCCTGTCATCGAAAAAGACATCCATATGGTTGACCAGCGGATGCGTGAACTGATCGACGAGGATCTGCCTTTCGAGCTGCTGCATCTGCCCGTTCAAGAACTGCGCCTCTTGTATGAGAAGCAGGGGCTGAGGGATAAACTCCGGTTACTGGAAAATCATCCTGGCGATGAAGTATTACCTGTATATCGATTGGGTGACTACTACGATTGGCTCACAGCCGTTTTGGTCCCGCGCACGAGCTGCTTGAAGTATTTCAAACTGCGTTATTATCTACCTGGATTTATTCTAGAGTATCCTCGGCGGGCCAATCCTAAAGTTATACCGCCATATGTGGAGCAGGGAAAGCTGTTTAATATCTTCTTTGAAGCTGAACAGTGGCAGAAGAATCTGAGAATCCCTGATGTGGCTGCGCTGAACAGGACCATCGATGAGGGTAAATTTAACGATCTTGTGCGTGTGTGCGAAGCCCTCCATGAGAAACAGATTGCCCAGATTGCCGATATCATTCACCGCGAAAAAGAAAGGCTGCGCATCATTTTAATTGCCGGTCCATCCAGTTCAGGTAAGACTACTTTTGCGGAACGCCTGCTTATTCAGCTGCGCGTGAATGGTCTGTGGCCTATCACGATTGGGTTGGACGATTACTTCGTAGATCGGGATAAGACGCCCTTAGATGCCGATGGCAAACCCGACTTTGAGGCTCTAGAGGCTATCGACCTCGAATTGTTCAATACTCATCTCACCAAACTCATACAAGGAGAAGAAGTAGAACTGCCTACCTTCGATTTCATGGAAGGCAAACGGAAATGGACTGGCCGTACGCTGCGGATTACGGCTGATCAGCCCATTATCATAGAAGGCATTCACGGCCTCAACGATAAACTCACTGAGGCAATACCGCAGGGGCGGAAGTTCAAAATCTACATTTCGTCTCTCACGAATTTAAATATTGATAATCACACTCGTATTTCGACCACCGACGCTCGCATGCTGAGACGCATTGTGCGGGATCATCAGTTCCGATCTCATTCGGCTGCGGCCACTATTCAACTGTGGCCATCGGTGCGCCGGGGAGAGGAACAGCATATCTTCCCCTTCCAGGAAAGTGCCGATGTGATGTTTAACTCATCACTGCTGTATGAGCTTTCAGTGCTGAAAGGGGTTGTAGAACCACTTCTGCAGGAGATTACACCTGATCAGGAGCAGTATGGTGAGGCTCAGCGGCTGCTGACATTTCTGCGGCACTTTAAGGCCGTGGCTCCGACAGAAGTTATTCCCTGTAATTCGATCCTTCGTGAGTTTATCGGTGGATCGTGCATGACATAGGAAGTAGGCTGAGGTTGCATGAAAGTAGTTTTGGCAGCAATAAATGCAAAGTTTACTCATACTAGTCTGGCCGTGAGGTATTTAACTGAAGCGGCCAGATCCTTTAATATTGAAGCTGTTGAATATAACATCAATCAGGATCTAGCGCAGATTGCTGCAGACATCCATTCAAGAAAGCCTGACATACTAGGCCTGTCTTGTTACATCTGGAATATAAACCAGGTGCTCCAGGTGATCTCGGATCTGCGGCAGGTGAATCCTGATTTGACAATCATCTTGGGTGGACCTGAGGTTTCCTTTGATATCGATCACTGGCTTACAAACTACCCAGATATCGATTTTATTGTGGCTGGGGAAGGAGAAGAAGCTTGGGTGCGCTTTTTAACCGCCTGGCAAAGCACCCAGGGCCGGCTTGGTCCGGATGAGTTGGAAAGTATTCCGGGCCTAGCGTACCGCTGGGACGGGGAGATCAAGCAAAACCCGATGAAAGGCGTTGATTTGGCTCAGCTTCCGCCGGTATACTCTGGTTCTTTACAAGGGCTCGAACACCGCATTGTATATTATGAAACGACGCGGGGCTGTCCCTTTCGCTGTGCTTACTGCCTTTCCTCAGTAATGGGCCCGGTACGCGAGTTTCCTATGGAGCGGTGTAAAGCAGAGCTTAAAAGGCTTGCCGAAGCTAATTGTGAGCAGATCCGCTTTGTAGATCGAACGTTCAACTATGATCCCAAACGGGCCTATGAGTTGATCGAATTCATGATTGGGCTCGATACAAAGACCCGTTTTCAGCTTGAGGTAAGCGGAGATATTCTCACACCTAAACTGCTCGAACTTCTGCGCAAGGCTCCTCCGGGAAGGCTGCAGTTTGAGATCGGGGTCCAGTCTACTAACCCTGAAACGCTCAACGCAGTCAGCCGGCGGCAGAATTTAGAAAAACTAGCCGAGACCGTGCGTTTTCTTGTGGAAGAGACTCATGTGCGTGTGCTCTTGGACTTAATTGCCGGCCTTCCGTATGAGAGTTTTGAGCGGTTTGGAGAATCTTTTGATTATGTTTACCGTCTCAAGCCTTACCGTATTCATCTTGGCTTCCTAAAGCTTCTCCGGGGTTCGCAGCTGAGGGACGAGGCGAGCAAATTCGGCTGTATTTTCACACAGCGGGCGCCTTACGAGGTGCTTCAGACGAATGATATATCATATGATGAGCTTTCTCATCTACACGTGATCGAGGATTTAGTGGAAAGATACGTTAATTCGAACCGTTTTGAGCGGACTATAGATTACTTGGCCGAACAGTTTGACTCGCCGTTTAAGTTCTTTGATGATTTTGCCTACCGCTGGAAGGCGCAGGGCTATCACTGGATCAATCATTCACTGCACGGTTTGTATAAAGTCTTGAAGAACCTCTACGGCAGTGAATATCCCATGCTAGAGGAATATCTGCGCTGGGATTTCCGGATCAATGAATCAAAAAGGCCTACTCCGCAGTGGCTTGGGGGAGTGCAGAATAGGGAGCGTGAGAACGCTCTAATTCAAAGCGGTGCTGTAGAAGAGCTGCTGCCTGAGTTAGCAGGGCTTCCGCCTAGAGAAATCGGGCGCCGTATCTTTGTAGACGAATTTGATTTTGGCCAGGGTGTCGAAAGGAAACTATTTTACTTTGAACCAGGTGCTGCGAAAGCACGAGTTCTTCCTCTACCGTAGGCAAGCGGCAGGCCAGTAATGCTGCTGGTGTGTTCATCTAAGGCCACGAGATCATCGCGGTTCACATCAGAGATAGCCCGTTTGCCTAAGGCGCGGACACCTTCCTGCATTTCAGCGGTACATGATGTGAGGTATTTATATAGAGATTCAGCTCCCTTCTTGTAGTTATATCGGCCGGCTGCGGTCCCCCTATATAGGGCAACCTGAGTAGGCGGTTCGAGAGGGACTGCTTTGAGCACTTGGGTGTGGGCTGCAGCAAACAGGGCCATGGTACCTAGGTAGACGGCATCTGCACCTAAAGCGATTGCCTTAAGATAGTGGCCAGGGTTGGTAAATCCTCCGCCAGTAATCAGGCTAACCCGGCCGTCAGGATCTTTCTGCTTGAGATGCTCAACAGCTCGGCAGAGGCCGATCAGAGTCGGAAGCCCGAAGTCGTCTTCCAAAATAGGTGGAGCACCGATGGTGGCAGCTTCTGCACCTTCGAGGGCAAGAAAATCAACACCCGCTTCGAGACAGATGTCTATATCATCTTCGAGATAGTCTGAGAAGGCGAACTTTACTCCGATAGGTACACCGCCTGTTAGATCACGCAGATAATCGACGATCATTTTCAAATCGTCCGGGTGACTGACTGCGGGCTGCCGGGAATAGATGATACCCGACTCGCCTGGATGAATGTCCATTCGTTTGCGTACATCCTTACCAAGATCAGTGGGGACAGCATGGTGGCCTGTGCTGGCAGAGGCTCCCTGACCATACTGAATCTCAATGGCATCGGCCTGCCTCAGGATGTCAGGAGACTTGTTCCAAGACGCCCTCGGATATTGAATAATGAGTTTTTTTGCGAGCTGCCTTTCCTTGGGCAGGAAAGGGCCTTCACCAGTATTTGTGGCGGTCCCTACTTTGGCACTTCCGAGCGCGAGAGCATACTTGAATTGTTCTGAGAGAGCAAGCCCATAAGCCATTCCCGAAACCAAGAGCGGCGTTTCGACAACGAGGGGTTTGGCTGCGAAGCGGCCGATTACGGTGCGTGTTTCGATGGGAATTTCAATCGGTGTGGGCTGTCTGCTCACATGGGCAGTCTTGAACATAATGCTGTTCATGTTGACGAACTTGCGTGGGCTGCCCAGTGGCCTCAAGATCATTTTTCCCTCTTCGGCGCGGAGGTTAGTCTCGATAATTTCTTGAATTCCAGTCCGCTTTGCGGCGGTGTAGAACTCGGCCAGGTTCTGTTTATACGGATCAGTCATAATTATCCTAAGCGCTGATTTGGCGATTTGTGAGGCAAGGAAACGGCCAGCAGCGAATCCGCCTCCCAGCGCCAGGAGGCTTGTTGTAATGAGGCCAGGCATCTAATTCCCTCCAGAAAGATATGTTGCTCTAGTAGGAAAACATCTGTTTGTGTTGTAATGTGTAATAAACAAACGGCAGGCTGTATCAGGCTGCCGACGTTGGGGTGCAGGTTATGTCTGTTACGATCATAGATGTGGCAAGAAAGGCGCGGGTATCTCCCTCGACAGTCAGCCGGGTCATTGCGGATCATCCCCACATCAGCCAAGAAACGAAGGATCGGGTGCGGGCTGTAATGAGGGAACTGGGATACTATCCCAATGCCATTGCCCGCAGTCTTGTCAATAAGACGAGCAACTCCCTGGGCGTGATTCGTTCTCGAACCAATGAGCAAACGTTTGCCAACCCCTTTTTCCCCGACGTAATTAGGGGTATATCTTCGGTTGCAAACCAGCATCACCTTAATCTGGTTCTCTCCACCAGCAGCTGTCCTGAGCAGGAAGAGAAGGAATGTCTTGATATGCTGCGTCAGCGCCAAGTAGATGGTGTGGTAATTCTAGCATCCCATCGAAATGATCAACTTATACCCTGCTTGTTTAATGAGGGCTTTCCCTTTGTTCTTATTGGGAGATACGAGGGGACGGAGGAAATCAACTGGGTCAATAACGATAATGTTTTGGCGGCCCGAGAAGCAGTAGAGTTTCTGCTTTCTAAGGGCTATAGGGAGATTGCTTGTCTGGCAGGGGATCCGGAATTTATCGTGAGTCACGACCGGGTTCAAGGGTATATTGAAGTCCTTGAATCCAACGGGCTTGTTGTAGATAAAGATCTTATTGAATATTCAGACTTCTCTCTCGATGGGGGTATTGAAGCCGTTAAGCGTCTCCTAAACAAAGGTAGACGGTTTACAGGTCTGTTCTGCGTCGATGATCTGCTGGCAGTGGGCGCCATCCAGGCTCTGCAGCAAGAAGGTTTTGTGGTCGGCAAGGACATTGGTGTAATTGGTTTTAACAATACCATTTTGGGTGCATGCATCGACCCACCTCTTAGCACAGTCCATGTTCCCATCTATGAGCTGGGGCAGGCAGCAGCCGAACTGCTGGTAAACCAGATTCACCAGAATGAATCTCCTCCAGAACACCGTATCTTGCCTGCTCGCTTGATCGAGCGGAGTTCTTGCTAAGGCTAGGGGGTGTAAGAGTGCTTAAACCGTTAATGGTACTGCTGGCCTTGGCTTTGATATCAGCTCCAGCTGCTGGAGCCAGAGAATTTGTATTTACCGATCCCAATGGTTTGTTCCATACAGTAATTCCTGAAGAATGGGTGTATCAAACGCAGCAGAGCAGTCTGGCGTTAAGTGTCTTTTACGGACCTGGACCATATAACCTGGTCTACTTTGAATTCTTGGAACCGGTGTCGTATGATGATCCTGTCGAATATGCTGAATATGTGGCCTCTCTCTTCGCTGAACCCGGGGGGCTGACGGACTTTGTGCTTGAAGAAGGCCCGGCTCGGTATGAGCTTGATGGTCTGCCTGCAGCCTGCCTGACTTATACATATAAAGCAGGGAGTGGGCAGCATCAGCGAGAGACGAGGGTGTTAGCGCTAATTGGTGACGGACGAGCCATCAGTATTACTATCAGTGACGAGGCGGAAGCCTTTGATAGTACTCGCGCAGATTTAGACTTGGTTCTGGCAGAATGGCGGTGGTCAATCTGAAAAGAAGCTTGCCAATTTTACTCGTCTTAATTGTTTTTTTGAGCCTTTCTGTGCAGGCCAATGGAGGTTTCATGGATCAGTTTGAACGCAGCGTTGGCGCAGGGGCTGTTGCTGACCTGGTGAAGGCATATGGTGGGGAATACCATCTGCCGGTCTGGGAACAGCAGTGGGTTGACGCTGTGTTTGAGCGCCTTGTAAACGCTACGCAGCGGAAAGACGTGCTGTCATATTCACTGACGGTACTCAATTCTAATGAAGCAAATGCTTTCGCTCTGCCCGGTGGTTTTGTATTTATCACGCGCGGCCTCTTGCGAGAACTTCAAGGTGACCCGCACAGATTAGCCGCTGTCTTAGGTCATGAGCTCGCTCATGTGGAGCTAAAACATGGCATCAACACAGTTCTGAAGCATCTCGGACTAACTGTCTTGGTAGAGATGGGGATGTTTTGGTTTGATGTGGCCAGTTCGGAAGTAGTGCGTATGGCTAGTGCCACTGTGCTTCAGCTACTTCGCCTCGGTTGGGGCCGCGAGGCTGAGTTTGAAGCCGACGAATTAGGGCAGGAATTAGCATATGCAGCAGGATTTGATCCCGCGGGTGCCGTAATGTTAATGGACTATCTAATATCTATTGAATCTGATGATCATTCGGTCAGTGTCTTCAGCACGCACCCCGCCAGTGCTGAGCGGCGCAGCCGCATGGCCAACAAGGTTAAAGATTTCTGGAGTAAACCAGTGAAGGTTACAGAAAACCTGCCGATTAAAGTAGCTGGGAACGGCAGGAATTCCTATTCATATCCTCGAATGGATTTTATGGGTAGATTCGTAGTAGAATTGGTTTCAGGTGCTAATGGTAATTTGCTGAAAGTTTACGATACACAGCTCAATCGGGAGTTAGAATGGCTTCAAGATCACAATGTTTTGGAAGCAGAATGGGCTCCTGACGGCCGTTACCTGGCGGTAGTGGTCGAAGAGTTGGGGCGCCAGAGCATACTGCTACTGGATCGCTACGGCCGGATAGCCCATGAGTGGCGACAGTTTCAGGGTGCACGGGCGTCCAACCTTCGGTGGGATCCGTCTGGTGAACGCCTGGCGTACATGTTAAATGATGAAGGCGCCAGCAAGCTCCTTGTAGGATATGTCCCAGACAGAGTAGACGTGCCTCTAGCTACCGGTGCGGCAGTCGTTGACTATGTTTGGAATGAAGACGGGAGCGGATTGTACATCTTTGATGGTCAAGACTGGTTCATAATACAAGGACCCAGCCTGGAGCCTGTTGTAATTGTAAATCCTGTTCCTCGAGTGGTGGAACGCCGTTCCTTCTTGTCTCCAACCGTTGAACGGGACGGCAATACCATTCGGCTGACCAGACCCCAGCTGACCATTCCCTAATACGTCATTGGAGGCTGTCTATGAAGCTTTTACTTGCATGGTCGCAGTTGGATGAGAACCATGTGAATAAGATTCAACAGGAGACATCCGCCGAGATACTTCGGACATCGGATAAAGAAGAACTTCCGAATCTATTGGAACAGGCTGAGGTGATTTTTGGTTACATTAGGCCTGAACTGCTCAGTCGTGCAGTTCGCTGCAGGTGGATGCAGATACCTTATGCGGGAGCAGAGACGGTTTTGGCAGCATCTTGGGGCAATGCAGATATGGTGCTGACCAACGGCAGTGGTATCTTTGGACCGAACATCGCTGAACATGTTATTGGTATGATGCTGGCCTTTAACAGAGGGCTCCATTTTGCCCGTGATTATCAGCATAAGCGTCAATGGCGGTGGGAGGAGCCTTACCAGTTTCGCGAGCTGACCGATTCATTGGTCGGAGTCCTCGGTTTCGGTGATATCGGGCAGCATGTGGCTCAAAGATTATCTGGCTTTGGCTGTCGGGTCATCGGTTTTCGGACGCAGCCTCGCGGAGATGAAAGGCATGTAGAAGCAGTCTATGCTCTAGACGAGGTGGACAAATTCCTCGGTCAGCTAGATTACGTGGTTTGCGCACTGCCTCATACTGAAAAAACTTCCGGGTTTTTGAATGGGAAGCGGTTGACCAAACTCCCCAGGCATGCAGTGGTAATTAATGTTGGCCGCGGATCTTTAATTCCCGAAGAAGACTTGTATGAAGTCCTTTCAAAAGGTAAAATTGCCGGAGCTGGTTTGGATGTTTTGCCAGAAGAACCCCTGCCTGCAGAGAGCCGTTTGTGGGAACTGCCTAATCTGATCATTTCGCCGCACAACAGTGGGTATACACCATTTCATGCGGACCGAGCATTAGAGATTTTTCTAGACAACTGGCGCAGCTTCGTCAAAACTGGTAGTCCGCACCGTAATGTTGTGGATCGGGAAAGAGGGTATTAAAAAAGCCCTGCTTTTGCAGGGCATCGTTTCATGATGATAAGGCGCAGTCATTACTGCATTCGCCGTTTTGACATGCAGGTTGATCCGCCTGGCGGCTGTCATTAATATAGAAACCTGATCCTTTAAAGATGATGCCAACGTTCTTGCTGATCAACCGCTGGACTTTTCCTCCACAGGTAGGACAGACAGATATTGGGTCGTCCTTTATACTTTGTTCTAGTTCAAACATGCCGCATTTTTCACACCGGTAATCATATCTCGGCATCTGGTGTCCCTCCTATTTATTGACATTTCTAGAGATCATTCTATACCGTGCTCTACGTGAGTGCAAGTAGGTTTATACGTATTTTACTAATGGCAAGGGGAGCAGTTAACCATGACAAACGGAAAATCAAAGTTCTTACACATTCTTCTTACCGCACTAGTTCTATGTATCAGCATACAAGGTTTGTCGGCTCCTGTTTTAGCAGGGGAACTGAAGTCATCAGCTAACATAACTATTAAGCTTCCTGAGCTGCAGCTCAGCGAAGAGTTAGAAGAAGAGGTCTCCCAGCTTAGTGTAGAATCGGTTTTGGAGCAGATCCAGATGGACGAGACTGCGGCTGATGTGGTCGAGCAGATTAACCATGCTATTGCCAATCTCACCGATATAGAAGCAGATGTACAGTTTACGGAGGTACGTGGTGAGCGTGAAGAAGTGGTGACACTGAAGTTTGTGGCAAGCCTTCTACATAAGATGATCCGTATGGAGTTTAGTTCTCCTAGTGCGTTGAGAGGTCAGATTTATGTTGCGGATCGTGCTGCGATGGAAGTCAGGATGTACACTCCAGTGAACAACCACATTATGATTCAAAAAATCGAAGATTTAGGTAATCAAGCCGCGGGTGCACTTAACCTAACTGATCTGGACATGGAAAGTTTGTTTGACTTCACTCGTTACCAAGTGGAAGTCAGCGACATGTTTGAGGAAGATGGCATTGTAACATATGAGCTTACGGTTACTGGCCTTGGTGACCAGATGCAGGTGGTCCAGGTCAGCAGCGATACATTTATTCCCCATCTGATCAGAGAGTATGAAGATGGTGTCCTGCTTCGGACGCTTACGTTTACTAATGTGGTTATCAACCAAGATCTGTCGGCGGAATCCATCACCAAACTGCCTGCGGTGAAAGAAATGCGATTATAGGGGGAGCTTTTTAGGATGTCTTGGCGCGGTAGTTTGCTCAAGCTCATAGTTCTAATCATATGCTTGGCCCAGTTTAGCGCAGTGGCCTGCGCGGCGGAGCTTAAGGGTGAACTGCTCTTTGGATATGGCGCCGGTGGGTGGCAGGCGGGACTGGGCTTGACCCAAGAAACGGTGAAGACCATTGGGTTCTTCGGGTACGAAAAAACCGGTATTGTAGGCTTTTTGTCGCAGGACATTGTGGACGTTGAGTCTTTTTCCAGCTGGATCGGCGGGCACAAGCAGGTCAGTGTGGGTAACGTTGGGTATACGTTAGAAGTGTTTGTGGCGAATACTCAGCGGCCAATCTTGTCGACCTTTCTAGACAATGTGGATCCCCATGTGGGTGCCTACGGGGAATATAACCGCATGTATGGTGAATACGGCCATGGTGTGAGCGGCTCTGCTCATCTGTATGTCAATGATGAAGGCGGAGTAGATTACACTATTCAGCCCTTCCTGCAACTTCGGCGGGGAGGTACGTGGCGCCTGTCGGCTCAGTTGGGCACCAATTTTGGAGTCGGTTTGTCTTACCTAGAACCAAGTGAAACTCTCAAACTCGACTTGTCTTATGGAGAAACAGGCTTCAGTGCTTACGGCCTTGTCGATGTGCCAGATGAACCCATGTCGATTGGCGCAGGCTGGAACGGCAATCAACTTCAGGGATTTGTACGGTATCATTTTTAAGTATAGTTTTCTTATGAGAAACGAAGGGTATTACCTTCGTTTCTCGCGTGTTTTAGTGGATATGGGGTGGCAGTATGAATGTTGTCTTATTTGAACCAGAGATTGCAGCTAATGCCGGTAACGTAGCTCGTCTCTGCGCCGCAACCGGTGCCGTTTTACATCTCATTCGTCCCTTGGGTTTTTTCCTGCATGATAAGCGTCTGCGCAGAGCAGGTTTAGATTATTGGGATTTTGTCGATCTTAGAGTGCATGATTCTTGGGATGATTTCACGACTGCCATGGACGGTCGCGGCACTATTTATTTGGTTGAAACGGGAGGTGAACGTCTTTACACCGAGCCGGCTTATGGGCCGGATGACTATTTTGTGTTTGGCAGCGAAACAAGTGGCCTTCCAGAGGAGCTGCTGAACGAGTGGCGGCACAATATCATAACCATTCCCCAGAAAAATGTGCGTTCGCTGAACTTAGCCAATACTGTTGCCATTGTTGTTTATGAGGCTTGGCGGCAGCTAGGATTCGGGGAAGGATAATTTGATATTCTACCGAAATAGTATTTCGTGTGCCTAAAGACATCTTGGGTGTGAGGTGAAAGGATACATGTCAGTTAGAACGTTTTTCGGAGGAATACATCCGAATTACGCTAAAGAACTAACCGCTGCAAGTCCCATTGAGGTTTTGTCAGCACCCGAGACAGTTGTTGTTCCTATGCTGCAGCATATTGGAGCTCCCGCTGTCCCGACTGTAAAAAAGGGAGATGAAGTCTTAGCGGGGCAAGTTATAGGAGAGGCTCCTCAGCCTATCAGTGCTCCTGTGCATGCCCCAATTTCTGGAACCGTTGTGGCAGTCACTGATCGGCCACACATTAATGGCCGGTCAGTGCTTTCTGTTGTTATCGAAAACGACGGCCAGAACAAGTGGATTGAACTTGAGAGTCATCCCGATCCGGTTCAGCTGGATCGCGATACTATTTTGGACAAGATCCGGGCCGCGGGAATTGTTGGCATGGGTGGAGCCGGGTTTCCTACCGCGGCAAAATTGACTCCACCGAAGGATGCTGTCATCGATTACTTAATTCTCAACGGCGCTGAATGCGAGCCCTATTTGACTAGCGATCATCGCTTAATGCTTGAACATGCGGAAGATGTCATTCTAGGCGCCAAGTTGATGGCGAAGGTCTGCCGAGCAAAGAAGATCATTATCGGCGTCGAAGACAATAAGATGGATGCGGTTGCAGAGCTCCAGAAATTTGCCGGCGCGATTGAGATTGCTCTCCTAGACACAAAGTATCCGCAGGGTGGAGAAAAGCAGTTGATCAAGGCCATCACAGGCCGTGAGGTGCCTTCCAACGGTCTGCCTTTCCAAGCAGGTGTTGTCGTTCAAAACGTCGCTACCGCAGTGGCTGTAGCGCAGGCTGTTCGTGACGGCAAACCTTTGGTTGAGCGCATCGTAACAGTAACCGGCCCGGCAATTAAGGAGCCCCGTAACTTCTTGGTTCCCATTGGCACACCTTTGCAGAACCTTGTAGAAGCTGCGGGAGGCTTTACTGAAGAACCTGGTAAGGTTATTGTGGGCGGTCCCATGATGGGTATGGCCCAAGTAGGGTTAGAAGCTCCCATCGTAAAGACTTCGAACGGCATATTAGCACTTACTAAGGCTGAAAGTGAAGAACCCGATGTTATGCCTTGCATTAAGTGTGCCCGCTGCGTCGATGTTTGCCCTGTCTACCTGCTTCCGCTTAGGCTGGAGGCCTTCGGAATGAACGAAATGTGGGATGAAGCGAAAGAATACGGCGCCATGGACTGCATTGAGTGTGGCTGCTGCACCTATATTTGCCCATCCAAGCGGCCCTTACTGCAGTACATCCGGGTTGCCAAGAATCAAATTGTGGCAGCGAGCCGCAAGAAATCAAGCTGAGGGAGGGTGGGTCATGGAAAACTTAAAATTAGTGGTTACACCAAGTCCCCATGTGCGGGATAAAGACACAACACCAAATATCATGTTTGCTGTCTTGCTATCACTCATTCCAGTGATCGCAGCTTCGCTTTACTTTTTTAGATTTGATGCTGTTAGGCTGATCCTCCTGGGAGGTGCGGCTGCAGTTGCCACCGAGGCGATTTTCCAGAAGATGCGCGGACGGCAAATTACGATCAGCGATGGAAGTGCACTGGTAACAGGCGTACTCTTGGCTCTCAGCGTACCGCCAACGCTTCCCAGCTGGATGATAATTATCGGTTCCGTAGTAGCAATTGCCATTGGTAAGCAGGTCTTTGGCGGTCTGGGTCATAACATTTTTAACCCAGCTCTCGTTGGGCGTGCGTTCTTGGTTGCTTCGTTTGCACAGCCGATGACGAAGTGGACCGGGCCCTTTGATACCATCACACGGGCTACGCCATTGGTCGTAGGGGCAGCACGAGCCAATTTGCCTGACCTATTCTTTGGAGCTGTTCCAGGATCGCTGGGTGAAACTTCAGTCCTAGCTATTCTGCTTGGCGGCATTTATCTTTTCTATAAAGGCATTATTGACTACCGCATTACCCTGGGAGTTTTAGGTTCTGCTGTGGTAATGAGCTTCCTGACAGGAGCAAACCCCATCTTTGAACTATTTTCCGGAAGTCTCCTGTTTGCAGCAGTTTTTATGGCGACTGACATGGTCACATCGCCTTACACACCCAAGGGTAGATGGATATTCGGTATTGGTGTAGGCTTTCTGATCATGTTAATCAGAACTTGGGGTAGTTTGCCTGAAGGTGTTACTTATGCGATTCTCATCATGAACGCTGTCACACCTCTTATTAACCGGTGGACTCGCCCGCGTATCTATGGTCAGGGGGTGCAGAAGAGTTGAATGAATCTATTCGCATGATAGTAGTATTGGCGGTTATTGCCATGGTTTCGGGCGGTCTGTTGGCTTGGGTCTATGACTGGACCGGTGAAATTATCGCCCAGAACCAACTTCAGGAAATGATGGCATCGATTCAAGAAGTATTGCCTAAAGCTACCAGAATTGAGCGCCTAGGTTCTGCCCCCAGTACCTTAGTTGAAGAGGATCCTGATCAGGCACGAGAGGTAGAACAGACCACAACAGAAATGTTTATCGGGTTCGATGACAGCGATAATCCTGTGGGTTACGCCTATGTGGGTGAAGGTCCTGGTTATGGTGGTGCTGTTCGGGTCTTGGTTGGGGTAGACGGCTCAAATGGCCAGATCTTAGGAATTTCAATCGTCAGCCACTCAGAAACCCCAGGTCTTGGTTCACGAATTGAAGAGGAGAGTTTCCGCCGCCAGTTCGTCGGCAAGACTTTGGATGATCCCATCGCCCTGGGAACCGATATTGACGTGCTGACAGGAGCTACCGTGTCCAGTCAAGCTGTCGTTGATGCAGTACGCGGTGGCTTTGAAGATGCCTCAGTTGCTTACGAAAGGAGTAGGTAAGATGGGCGGCCTTGTGAAAGAATTTTTCAAAGGTTTATGGAATGAGAACCCCACCTTCCGGCTGCAGATCGGTCTCTGTCCGGTATTAGCAGTAACATCCAGTGCTCTGAACGGTCTGGGCATGGGGTTGGCCACAACCTTTGTATTGATCTGCTCAAGTGTGCTGATCAGTCTGTTAAAAAATGTTATTCCTTCGAAGGTTCGAATTCCGTGTTATATTATCGTCATCGCTACCTTTTCTACGATAGTTGACTTGGTAATGCACGCTATGTTACCGGACCTACATCGAGTGCTGGGTATCTTTATTCCGCTGATTGTGGTAAACTGTATGTTAATGGGTCGCGCTGAAGCCTTTGCGTCGAAGAACGGTGTTGTCAGCTCGGCTCTGGATGGTCTGGGGATGGGACTGGGCTTTACTTGGGCACTGACTTTGATTGGTGCTATCCGTGAAATTCTCGGCTTCGGTTCCATATTCAACATCAAGTTTGTTTCGGATTCAGCAGCCACTTTCGGGTTTTTCTCGCTCCCACCTGGTGCTTTCGTCACCGTAGGGATTTTGATTGCAGGTATGAATATGATCAGTGCCCGGCTGCGTAAAGCCAGTTAGGAGGCGAGAAGAGTATGGAACTGTTCTATATATTTATAGGTGCTGTTTTTGTTAATAACTTTGTTCTTGTACGTTTCCTCGGCATTTGTCCCTTTATGGGTGTTTCTAAACAAACTGAAACGGCCTTGGGTATGGGACTGGCGACCACATTTGTCATGGTCGTCAGCGCAGCACTAACCTGGCTTCTGCAGTGGTTTGTGCTGGAACCCTTTGGTCTGCCATTTCTCCAGACCCCTGTTTTTATTCTGTCCATTGCTTCAATGGTGCAGCTGGTGGAGATGTTTCTCCACAAAACCAGCCCTGGTTTGCATCGGGCTCTCGGCATTTACCTTCCGCTGATCACTACGAACTGTGCCGTTTTAGGTTTTTCCCTAATCGCGGTGCAGGGCGCTTATTCATTCATTCAGTCGATCATTTTCGGATTGGGTGCCGGTGTTGGTTTTACGCTCGCTCTGATGCTGTTAGCCGGTATTCGGGAAGAGATGCAGTTTGCTGATGTTCCTGAACCGCTCAAGGGGATTGGCATTGCGTTTATTATTGCAGGCCTACTTTCTCTCGCATTCAGCGGATTTTCTGGGCTGGTCTAATTTGGTCCTTATTAGGGAGGGTTTTAATTGAGTACAACTGTAATTTCCCTCATAAGCATGGGTTTCCTCGGTGCGCTGTTTGCCGCAGGGTTGTCAGTTGCATCGAAGGTCTTTGCTGTGGAAACAGACCCTCGGGCAGATCAGGTCGAAGAAGTCCTGCCCGGGGCGAACTGCGGTGCTTGTGGTTTTGCTGGATGCCGGGCATTTGCCGAAGCAGCTGCTGACGGTAAGGCTCCTGCCGATGGCTGTCCCGTAGGTGGTTCCAAGGTGGCAAGTCTTGTTGCCAAGATACTCGGCGTAGAGGTAGCAGAAGGAGCAGTCCGCAAGGTCGCTCAAGTCTTGTGTTCAGGCGGTCATGCCGAAGCGAAGATTGTTGCAGAATACCACGGTCCGAGAGACTGCCGTGTTGCCCAAAACACTCAAAACGGTTCGTTTAAAGCCTGCGGATATGGCTGTTTAGGTCTCGGAACATGTGTGGCAGCCTGCCCATTTGACGCCATGTATATGGATGACAATGGGCTGCCAGTGATAATTGAAGAAAAATGTACAGGCTGCGGTATGTGTGTACGTGCCTGTCCTAGAGACATTATTGTGCTGGCTGAAGAACCGCAGGGTGTTCACATCCGCTGCCGGTCCTTGGCGCTCGGTAGAGAAGTGCGCAGTGTCTGTTCTGTAGGCTGCATAGCCTGCCGCCGCTGTGAAAAAGAATGTCCTGTAAATGCTATTACCGTTGAAAACAATCTGGCTGAGATCAATTACGACTTGTGCATTAACTGTCGCAAGTGCGTAGCGGTGTGCCCGATGAACACGATTGAGTATCAAGAGGGCAAACCTGTACTGAAGAAAAAGCGGGCAAGCTAAGGAGGGATCTTTTTGAAAAAGAACCCAGGGTCCCATCAATATTTGCTTGCCGTCGGAATTGCCGTTACCGTCATTGTTTTGGCGGCAATCGGCTATTTCTTCTTATATCAGCCTTATCTGGAACGTAGCTACACTGACGCTCAGGGAAGCCGCATCCTCATGAGTACCGTGGTAGATGTGAGTGCCTATGGACCCGATGCTGAGACTTATGTCAAACAGGCCTTCGCTGAGATGGAAAAGCTCGAAGCGATTCTATCTCGGCATCTAATTGATAGCGAAGTCTCTCGGATTAATTCTCAGGCCGGCGAATGGATTGATGTTTCTGAGTCTACGCTGGAAGTTATTGAACTGGGTGTTGAGTATGGCACACTTACAGACGGTGCCTTTGATATTACCGTGGGCGGGCTGATTAGCTTGTGGGGCTTCGGTACTGGTGAGTACAAGGTTCCTACAGATGAGGAGATTGCGGCTGCGCTTAAAACGGTCGATTATCGTCGGGTAGAGATTGATAAGGCCAAAAAGCGCGTTCGTATTCCAGCAGGGACCGTGCTCGACTTGGGCGGCATCGCTAAAGGATATATCGTGGATGAGGCACGTCGTTTTCTAGCACAGAACCGTATGCAGCGTGCGATTGTCAATGCTGGTGGAGATATTTCGGTTATTGGTTCCCGTCCTGATGGGACTCCCTGGCGTGTTGGGTTACAGAATCCCGATGATCCATCGCAGATTCGCTGGGTGATTCCGCTGCAGAATAACAGTGTAGTGACGTCTGGAGACTATCAGCGGTATTTCGTCCAGGATGGCGAACGCTGGCACCATATCCTTGATCCGCGGACGGGCTATCCGGCGCGGGGAATACGCAGCGTGACTATTGTTACAGAGAAGGCTGCAGTTGCCGATGCTCTTTCCACGGCAGTATTTGTTTTAGGGCTCGAACGAGGAAGTGCACTTGTAGAGAAACTGCCAGGAGTCGAAGCTATCATCGTGACAAGTGATGACGATGTATGGATTTCTTCTGGACTAGCTGAGTCCATAGTTTCACTCTAGTTTACCAGGCTGACTTTCGCACGCGGAAGTTAGCCTGTTTTGCAAAAAGCATGGAGGGGGAGAAGTCTATGGAAGCACTTAGGCGAGCTGCAGAGCTGCGGGAAAAGGTAAAACCATACCTTGCGGCTCAAAAAGAAATCGAGACGGGTTTCAGCATTGCCGAAACCGCAGCCCATCAGAAGAAACGTATTCTTAAAATACTCGGAGCTGATGAGTCCGATTGGGAAGATTGGCACTGGCAGATGGCTAACCGAATCAAAGATGTGGAAACTCTCGCGAAAATTATCGAACTCGACGAAGATGAAAAGGATATCATCTCAGAAATTGGCAAGACTTACCGATGGGCCATCTCACCATACTATGCTTCACTCATGAGTCCCGACAGCCGTGGTTGTCCCATCAGATGGCTTGCGATTCCCTCAGCTTTCGAATACTCCGAAGAAGGCGAGCTAGATCCCATGGCTGAAGAGCATACTTCACCAGTGCCGGGAGTGACACGCCGCTACCCTGATCGGCTGATTATCAAGGTTACAAATCAGTGTGCTATGTACTGCCGTCACTGCCAGCGGCGCCGGCTGATTGGCGAAACAGACCATCATGCATCTGAGGAAGTTCTGCAGGGCTCTCTTGATTACATCAGGGAAAACCCAGAAATCAGAGATGTGCTCATTACGGGTGGTGATGCCTTCACCCTTGAGGATGACGCAATTGAATGGCTCCTGCAAGAATTGACTGCAATTCCCCATGTAGAGATAGTGCGATTTGGCACAAGAACTCTCGTAACCATGCCACAAAGAATCACCCCTAGACTCTGCAAAATCCTCAGTAAATACCATCCCGTTTATGTGAATACTCATGTTAACCATCCTAAAGAGATTACTCCTGATTTAGCTGCAGCAGCAGATCGTTTGTCGCGGGCAGGTGTTCCTTTGGGTAATCAAGCTGTACTGCTGCAGGGTATAAATGCATCTCCACATGTTATGAAGAAACTCAATCATGAGCTGTTGAAAGTTCGAATTAGGCCGTATTATATTTTCCATGCAAAATGCGTGAAAGGTACACTGCATTTTCGTCCGAGAATCGAAACGGGGCTGGAAATAATGGAACAGCTGCGGGGGTATACTTCAGGGATGGCAATTCCTACTTATATCGTAAATGCTCCCGGTGGACTAGGGAAAACGCCAATTCTGCCGAATTATTTAGTTGGGTGGGGTGAGGATTATGTCCTGATCCGCACATGGGAAGGAAAAGTCCTGCGTTACCCGAATTTCTCAGGAGATCTGCCGAACTCCATGGAGTTCATGGAAAATAAGGAGGGCTGTATAGATGTATGATTTAGCTATTATCGGTGGAGGTCCGGCTGGGCTAGCTGCGGGCTTATACGGAGCTCGTTCTAACCTGAAAACGGTTATCATCGAGCGCGGCCTGCCAGGAGGCCAGATGCAGAACACATTAGATATCGAAAACTATCCTGGTTTCAAACATATACTCGGGCCGGATCTGTCGAATCATATGTATCAGCAGACACTAGAGCTTGGTGTCGAATGGAAGACTGGCGAAGTGACCGCAGTTCAACTAGAGGGCCAGCCCAAGACGCTTCGGGTAGGCAAAGATGAGATTCAAGCAAAGGCTGTTATCATCGCTTCTGGAGCACTCCCCAAATACTTAGATGTACCGGGAGAAAAGGAATTCCAGGGCCGGGGTGTATCGTACTGTGCAACCTGCGACGGTGCATTCTTTAGAGGTAAGCCTGTTTTTGTAGTAGGCGGAGGAGATTCGGCGGTTGAGGAAGGGTTGTTCCTGACAAATCATGCGGAAAGTGTTACAGTGATTCACCGCCGCGATACCCTGAAAGCTCAGCCCTATCTGCAGGAGCGGGCATTTAAGAATCCCAAGATGAAGTTTGTGTGGGATACTGTTGTGGAGGAAATTTTAGGCGATACTAAAGTGACGGGGGTGCGCGTCCGCAATGTGAAGGATGACACCACAACCGTGCTCGAAGGTGATGGTGTATTTATCTATATTGGTTTTTATCCTAATTCCAGCTTTCTGTATGATACCGGTATCCTGAACGAGCAGGGCTATGTAATCACTGATGCCCGGATGGCTACCAAGTTTCCAGGCGTGTTTGCTGCTGGTGATGTGCGCGACACACCACTTCGCCAGATCATTACGGCGTCCAGTGATGGAGCTCTAGCAGCTATGAGCGCGTTCCAGTACATCGGAAGCCTGTAAAATAGCTATATTTTGGTATATTTCTCCCGCGGCGCACCAATAATATGGGAAACAAGTGCTGCGGGAGGGTGATATATGAAGCCGCTGACCAAGTCGGCAGTGATTCTTGTGATTGCTGTAGTTACAGCATATTTGACTGTTTATCCGGCTTGCGCCCAGGTTCTGCGCACTGGTATGCGTGGAGAAGAGGTCAGGGCCCTGCAGGAGCGTCTTGTCAGGCTTGGTCATGATCTGGCTGTGGACGGCATCTTCGGCCGGGAAACAGAGTCTGTTGTGCTGCAGATTCAAGAGCTGGCTGGCATTTCCGCCGATGGAATAGTGGGAAGGCAGACCCAAGAGGTGCTCCGCATTTTGGAAGAAAGCGTGTTTGTCTATACGGTACAGCGCGGTGATACACTCTCGGACTTGGCCTTTGCCTATGGTACAACTGTCAATCAGATCATGCGCCGCAACGGCCTGGATGATCCCGACCAGCTTTATGCTGGTCAGCGCCTCTTGATTCCGAATATCAGTCAGGCAGCCTTCAGTGGAGCCCGCCGCACGCCGCGCGTGTCCTTCGTTTGGCCCGTACAGGGGCGTATAACTTCTGGCTTTGGATGGCGCAATCATCCCATCACTAGAGTGCGGCATTTTCACGCTGGCATCGATATTGCCGCTCCCCATGGTACTCCCATTAGAGCGGCTGCAGCAGGCCGAGTGGTGAGTGCCGGACGGATGGGGGCTTATGGTCTTGCGGTGGTGATTGACCACGGCAGCGGGTATACCACATGGTATGGTCACTGCAGTAAACTCTTGGTTAGGGCTGGTGATTCAGTAAAGTCCGGCCAGCAGATTGCTCTAGTGGGAAGCACCGGCCATTCAACAGGGCCACATTTGGACTTTCGGATCAAAATCGGGGAGTATGCCGTAAATCCCCTGGAAATCCTACCATAAGAAAGAAAGCAGGCTTGGAACATCAAAATTGTTCCCTGCCTGCTTTTTATTTTAGGAACCGGCTCATTGCATTCATCAGATCTGCTAAAGCATCTTCGCCATCGTCGCTGCTGATTGCTTCCTTAATGCAGTGCCGGCTGTGATTCTCAAAAACAGCCAATCCCACCTTATCTAGGGCCGCCCGCACAGCCGCAATCTGATTAAGGATATCAACGCATGATTGCTCTTCTGATATCATGCGGTGAATACCCCGTACCTGACCCTCGATGCGTTTCAAGCGTCGCAGCAGGTTTTCCCTATCCATTTCCACGCCCATAACAATCCTCCTAAAATATCCTAACTCGATCATACAAATTGGCGCTAGTTCTGTCAAATACCTTGTCAGTGGGATTGTAGAGACGGCCGTTCCACCAGATGCAGTACGGCTTCTTGTTTCTCAAATATACCTTGGGTAAACCTCGACTGATAGTGGTGCGGCGAGCGTTGATCCGGACTTGCATACCAGGAACAGGTTGGGGAACTTGGCTCAAATCAAGGATTGTGAGGTTCATGCCGGGCTTACCAATGACAGGTACCTGCTGGTCTCCTATATATGCCAGGGGTTTTTCACCTTTGACTATGCGGCTGATAACCCGCACCGTCTGCACAGCGGGAGTTGACTGCGGTTCCACAGTGAAACCGTCGGCATAGCCGATGGGAACCACTCCGACAACCATATCTTGACGGGCCTTGAAGGTTCCCCCATAGCCAATGCGAGAACCGGCCGAGATCTCCTTGACAGCAATTACTCGAGTATATAATGTCCATGTTTCCTTCAAATCTAACTCGGCAGCGCCTTTACCCTGTCCATAAAGAAGAGTTCCGATGCGCACCATATCTAAATGCGTGTGAGGCCCTTGGCAGAAGGCCGCACTGTTGGCCGCGTGCCAGAGAAGCCCTGCCAGCCCCGCTTCTGCAAACGATTTCCGCAATGATAGGAACGTACGCAGCTGTTGTTCAGTTATTGTACGGCTGTCCAAGCCGGAAAAATGGGTAAAGACTCCTACCAATTGGAGATTGGGCGAACGGACAATGCGCTCTGCCAAGGAGAGTGCGTCACGAGGATGAATACCCAATCTACCAAATCCCGTGTCTACCTTGAGGTGGACCGAAAGGGGATTGTGCTTGTCTGCGGCTTCTTCCAGCGCTGCGACCTGTGCAGTGCTATCGATAGTTGGAATTAATCGGTGCTTGATTACCAAGGGAAGCTGGTCTTTCAAGGGTGGAGTCAAAAGCAGTAGGGGAGCTTGAGAGAGCTCGCGGATGGCCAGTGCTTCTTCCACATTGCTGACAGCGAAGAGATCGACTCCAAGGCTGTACAAGAATCGCACCACTACAGGAGCTCCATGTCCGTAAGCGTCCGCCTTTACTACTGGACACACTTTTGCTTTTGTTTGGGTGCGAATCTGGTTGTAGTTATTGGCCAGGCTGTCTAGATTTACTTCAATCCAGCTGGACCAGTTCATTTTCGCCGCCGCTGGCGGACTTTGAGCGCAGCCTGCCAAACGCGGTATAGGGGCCGATTAAGCACGCAGTCAAATTCGCCCACATACTCTCTTAGGCTGGCTCCAAACCCTTCTTTGAATCGATATAGGCCATAAAGGGGATGCTGCGGGTCAATTTCTCCTGACACCCCGCGGAAATCATACACCCTACACCCTGAAGATTTTGCCCACTTAATCATTTCCCACTGCATAAGATGGCTCGCCTGAAGATTGCGGTGTTCGTTGCTGCTCGCACCGTAGACATACCATGCCCGCGATCCGAGCCGAAAAGCGATGGCACCAGCAAGGGGAATACCTTCGTAGTATGCCAAGAACAGCTGTGCCAAGCCATGCTCTATCAAGTGGTCCCAGAGTCCCTCGAAATAGGTTAGATCTCGCACTGTAAATCCATCCCGTTCTGCTGTTTCTTGCAGGAGTGCATAGAAGGTGTTTAGCTCCTTCTTGCTGCGGCATTTCTTTACTTTTACGCCTCTGCGGGCTGCATAGCGGATATTGTAGCGAGTTTTGCTCTTCATATTTGCCAGTATATCTTGGAGTGGGGCAGTTATGTCGAGGTCCATTACGAATTTGGGCTGTACTCCAGAGAAGGGTGAATCATCGACAACCTGGACCAGTTTATGTTCTTGGGCAAAGGATTCCCATTCGCGGTTTATTGCTGGAATAGCTGGGTCCATTTTCCACAAGATAGCGCGTTTTTGTCGGCCGAGTCTCTTAATACCTTGGACCAGCTGCGCCAGTCCTTGGATGGATGAATATAGCGGCCCCCTTGGCGAATAAAATATGCGGAAGCCCAGTCCGGGCAAGGAACGCACCAATATCAGAGCGGCTGCCTCAATGCCTGCGTCGCTGACAGCAGCAACTGGATAGTATTCCCACTCAGTCATGGTTTTCAGTTTTCCCCAGTTAGTTGTCTGCAACACAGAGCCGCGTGGATGGCGCGCCACATAATCATTGAAGGTGGATTGGTCCTCCAAATATATCTTCGTTTCCATATGCTGCCCCTCCATATTGAGGTATCAGTGACAGTATATGTACTAATTGCATCAATGGGTACGTAAGAATTAAAGAAGAATCTGCATTGTCTGCGGGGGGAAATCGGTGAGAAGCCTATTAGTGCTGTCTTTGGTGCTGCTCTTGAGCGTTTGTCCATATGTGCAGGCTGTGAGCCCGCCGGATATCAGTTCTATCGCGTATTTGGTCTATGATGCGGACTTTGGGAGAGTTCTAGCTGAGAAGAATGGCTATCAAAGGCGTTCTATCGCCAGCATCACAAAGGTGATGACAGTCTTTCTAGGCGTAGAACTCGTTGAACAAGGAAAGGTTTCACTTTACGATAAGGTGACCGCCAGCGCCCGAGCAGAAAGCCGCGATGGGACTCAAATCAAACTTCGGGCCGGGGATACGTTTACGGTGGAAGAACTTCTCTATGCTTCGGCTCTGCAGTCGGCCAACGATGCTGCTGTAGCCCTGGCTGAATTTATCGGCGGGACAGAAGGCGAGTTTGCCCGGCTGATGACTCAGCGAGCCCTGGAACTTGGTCTTACCGACACCAACTACGTAGATTCAACAGGACTATTATCTATATTCAGTGATAACTATTCTACCGCCTATGATCAGGCTCGTCTGTTTCAAATTGCCATGGAACACGAGCTCTTTCGAAAGATTTTTGCCACGCAGGAATATGAACTAAAGGCCCAGGGACGCAAGATAGGCAATACCCATCCGCTTTTGGGAGAACTTGAAGGGGTCGAGGGAGGCAAGACTGGCGCCACTACGCCAGCGGGACACACACTGATCACCTCAACGCGACGCGACGGACGGCGCCTCATCACCGTCGTTTTGGGGGCCAAAACACGTGAGATCCGCAATGCAGAGAGTAAGCAGTTGATTGAATGGGCCTTCAGCAACAAGAAGGTCCTGATTCCTAAAGGTACTACTGTAGCAACCATGTTAGTCCCAGATGGGATACTGCATGAGATAGGAGTAACTCTAGCCCAAGACCTTTCTGTTTTTGAGCCGCAGATTCCAGCTGACAAATTTACCACCAAGGTAGAACTCGACACTACCTTAAGAGCACCTATCGACCGCGGCGAACAGGTTGGAGAGATAATCGTTTACACTGAGGATGGTGAAGAATACGGTCGGTTTCCAGTAGTAGCGCAGCACAGCACAGGACTGGCTTCGTGGCTGAGACGGATCTACAACCGAGTTAGAATCTTTCTAAGGCAGGTGTTCTAAATTTGCGGGTAAGGAAGATTTCAAAGATTCTTGTGCAGCAGCGGATAATGCTGCTCCTGCTAATAGTGATCGCCGCCGCCATGTTTCTGGTGGGGCGTTTAGTATATCTGCAGATAGTCAGCAATGAGTTCTTTCAGGCAAAGGCGCTGGAACAACGCATCCAGCGTATACCCGTGGAAGGACGTCGGGGTACCATTTATGATCGCAACGGAATTCCACTCGCAGTAAGCGTCAGTGCCACCTCCGTCTATGCTGTACCGGCGCAGGTTGAAGATAAAGAGCACACTGCTCGAGTTTTGTCTGAAATACTAGACCTTGATTACGAGACTGTACTGACTAGGCTCAATCGACGTACGGCCAGTGAGTGGATCAAAAAGAAGGTGTCGCTTGAAGAGACGCGAGCTGTTTTACAGGCAAATCTACCCGGAGTTGGCGTGGTCGACAGCTCCGAAAGGATTTATCCATATGGTTCGGTGGCTCCACAGGTCTTGGGGTTTGTCGGAATTGACAACCAAGGACTCGAAGGCCTTGAACTCTATTATGATGATGTACTGCGGGGCAAGCCAGGTCAGGCCATCTTTGAACGAGATGCTGTAGGCCGACGCATTGAGGATGGTGTCGCAGGTTATCTACCTGGTGCTCCTGGCTCAGATCTGATCTTGACAATTGACTACTATATCCAGCAGGTAGCTCAGCGCGAAGTGCAGCGGGCTACACTTGAAACCGGCTCGCGGTTGGGCTTGATTGTGATTACGGATCCCAAGACTGGGGAAATCCTGGCTAATGCGATCTATCCTACCTTTGATATCGAGAATTTCGCTGAATACCCGGTTCAGAATAGGCGTAACATCGCTGTGACTGATACGTATGAGCCTGGTTCCACCTTTAAAGCAGTGACGGCAGCAATTGCTTTAGAAGAAGGAGTCGCCACAGTAAATACCGGGTTTTTCGACCCTGGTTACATTCGAGTTTCGGGATGGACGATCCGCTGCTGGAATCGAGGCGGACACGGACCGCAGTCGTTCTTTGAAACACTGCAGAACTCGTGCAATCCATTCTATGCGAAATTAGGAATGGAGTTAGGCGGAGACAAATTCTATCCTAATCTGCTCAAATGGAATTTTGGTTCCAAGATGGGTGTAGACTTCCCAGGTGAAGTGGGGGGGACTGTGCATCCACCATCTGCCCGAGTCCCGTTGGTCACCTGGGCAAACATTGGATTTGGTCAAGGCTTAACCATGACGCCGCTGCAGCTCTTGGCAGCATTTGGAGCCATCGCCAATGATGGGATCTATTCGGTACCTCATTATGTAAAAGAAATCGTGTCAGAGGAAGGGAGCCGCGGGCCCGATATCCCACCGCCCCGCCAGGTAGTCAGCAAAGAAACTACTGATATCCTTCGGGATGGACTGCGCCGGGTCATCACCCTAGGTTCTGCCAAACGTGCCGAAGCGCCTGGATATTTTGTAGCCGGCAAGACAGGAACTGCTCAGGTTGTGGAAAATGGGCGTTATTCCCATTCCAAGACAGTAACTTCGTTTGCTGGATTTGCTCCGGTTCATGATCCGCAAATGGCAGCTTTGATAGTCCTGTGGGAACCAAAGGGAGCTTTCTACGGCGGTATTATTGCTGCACCGGTATTCTCCCGCCTTACCCAGCAAGTAATGCCATTCTTGGGCGTAGAACGGCAGGCGGTGGCGGAAGGTGGCCCCTGGATTCGAGTACCTGATGTAGTAGGTATGACGGTAGATGAGGGGATCCGCAGTCTAGAAGAGGCCAATTTCACTGTTGAACAGATCGGCGAGGGCACGCGGATTATTGGGCAGGCTCCTGAGCCGAATGCAAGATCAGAAAGAGGAGCTGAGGTGTTCATATTCACCGATACCGACTATCTACCTGCAAGCACAGAAATGCCCGAACCCTTTGGGGTCTGAGCTTGACAGATAGCGTTAATTTTCTTACAATATATGCGGAGGCCGAGATCCGATCGAGGTTCTCAAGGCCTCCGTTTTTGTGCATTTCCCGAATAACAGCGTGAAGAAAGGATTGTGATGCGGGACGCAAAATTGTTTTTTTACCTGCTCATGATCTTTTTTTAGTTTTTACCATATTTTGGAGGGAACAGTGGCAATGGAAGCATTTCAATTGATCCCAGCAGTGCTTGCTGCACCAATAGCTGGTGCTCTGGTTGTCATGCTGTTCGGCCGACAGCGCTTAGTTTTGTCCCGGGCAGTTTCTTTAGGTGTAAGCGGATTAGTGTTCCTGTTGTCCATTAGGCTTGCGGCCCAAATGAAGCTGCACGGAGGACTTATCCGATCTGCTGGACTAGCTCTGCAGATTGACCAGCTCGGAGCTCTTCTGCTAATAACTTTCTCTGGCGTGGCACTCGTGGTTGCCATATTCGCAAGCCAATTATTAGAGAAAGAAATAGACAGGAAGATTGCGCCAGACTATTACGCGGTTTTCTTGCTGCTGTTGGCAGGACTTGTGGGTATTACAACCTCCTCAGATTTATTCGGTATGTTTCTCTGTCTTGAAGCTGTTATGCTGACCGCTGCCTTCTTGGTGGCTGCTAAAGGCGACCTGTCAGCTCGACAGGCTTCGTCTAAATATTTGGGCCTGAATGTATGCGGCTCAGTCCTTCTGCTTGCAGGGTTGGTAGGTATCTATATGCGTGCGGGCAGCTCTAACCTGGTAAGACTTAGTCAGCTGCTTCCCAATGCTGTAGAGCTTTACCCAACAAGTATGCGAGCCTTTACCGCAATGCTTGTTGGGGGATTGGCTATCAAGTCGGCACTCTTTCCCCTGCATACCTGGCTGCCAGATGCGCATGGTTCAGCCGCAACGCCTTCAAGTGTAGTAATTTCGGGACTACTTGTTAAGGCGGGTGTAGTTTTTCTAATTAGGGTAATTGGTTGGACACTGCCCATAGATTTTATTTATACCTTACCACTGCGGCAGATTTTGATGGTTATGTCGAGCCTAGCAATCCTGGGTGGTTCCCTCATGGCTCTGCGCCAGACAGATATCAAGCGAATGCTAGCCTATTCTACGGCTGCTCAGGTGGGGTATATTTTCCTTGGGCTGGGCTTGATGGTCGAAAAGTCGCTGATTGGAGCTGTATACCATATCGCCAATCATGCTGTGGTTAAGGGTATGCTGGTTTTGGCTGCCGGTTCGATTATGAAGCTTACCGGCCGGCGGAGGATTGCCGATTTTGCTGGAGTAGGGAGACATTTTCCACTTCCAATGGCAATATTCACTATTGGAGCGTTTTCGATGATCGGTGTACCTCCGTTAAGTGGCTTTGTCTCTAAGTGGTATTTAGGGTTGGGAGCCCTTGAAGCAGGCCACCCGATTTTCGTGATTATTTTGTTGATCAGCAGTGTGCTGAACGCTCTCTACTATCTTCCAATTGCCATCTCAGCCTTTTTTGGGCAGGGAAGCAATATAGAGCAGCATATGGAGCTTCCTTTTGGGGCAAAAGCGGCTATGGTCTTGTTGGCTGCAGCATGTGTCGCCTTAGGCGTGTTCGCTCACGTTCCGGTCGAATTCATTCGGCCGGCAGTGCAGCAGTTCTTGATGGGAGGTACGTTTTAGGTGACTGGATGGATTAGTTTTCTTCCCTTAATAGTTGTTTTAGTGCCACTGGCTGGCTCTGCTGTGGTCTCCTATGCTTCTCGCCGTGGCAATGGGGTTCCAGCGGGCCTTACTGGATTCATTTCTTTTTTGACTCTTACCCTCACGTGGTATCAGTTCTTGTTAGTGCGGCGGACCGGCCTGCTAACATGCAGTCTGCCGGGTTCGCTGGGGTTAAGCCTTCACTGGCGGGTTGACTTTATCGGAGCCTGTTTCTCCGTTGTCGTGGCGGCAGTGTGGTTTTTGTCTACGGTGTTCGGACGGGAATATATGTCCCATGAGCACAGTCAGACGAGGTTTTTTGCCACCTCCATATTCACCCTCGGATCTACGTTAGGTGTGTTTGTTGCTGGGGATCTATTTACGCTCTTCCTGTTCTTTGAGCTGATGACTTTTGCAGCTTACTTGCTCGTTATTCATGAGCAAGATCGCGAATCCATGTCAGCGGGTAATGTCTACTTGTATATGAGTCTTGTCGGAGGCTTGATTTTGCTGGCTGCCATTTTTATTATCCAGTATGCAGCAGGCCACACCAGGTTTGAACCGATGATTCAGGCTCTAGTAGAAAAGGGAATATCGCCGTGGTTGGTTATGGCATTAGTAATTGGTGGCTTTGGAGTTAAGGCAGGTATCATTCCGCTCCATATCTGGCTGCCTCGGGCTCATCCGGTAGCACCTGCCCCTGCATCGGCACTACTGTCAGCGCTGATGATTAAGACTGGTGCCTATGGATTCTTCCGTTTTCTGTATCTGCTGCTGACTGCGCCAGAAGGAAGCAGCCTGCTGGGTTATCAGCAGACATTTGGTTACTTGTTTATCTGGATTGGTGCTGTCACCATGTTCGTGGGAGCTCTGCTGGGGATTCTCAACAACTCCATGAAAAAGATACTGGCGTATTCTAGCATCAGCCAGATGGGATATATACTCTTTGGATTGGGAACCGGGGCGTTCCTCGGCCCAGATGGAGCTACGGCTTTGGCCGGTGCTTGGCTCCATGTAATTAACCATGCCTTTTTCAAGTCATTCTTGTTCCTGCTGGCAGGAGCTGTGGTACTTCACACCGGAGAGCTTGATCTAAATAAACTCGGCGGTCTGCGTCAGAAGATGCCCTGGACTTTTGCTTTCTTCTTAGTAGCAGCTGGAGCAATCACTGGCGTTCCAGGTTTGAGCGGTTATGTAAGCAAGACGCTGATTCACGAAGCAATTTTGGAGGCTTATCATATTTATGACTGGCCTATTCTTCTTTGGCTGGAGCGGATCTTTGTGATTACCGGAGGCTTAACTGCCGCCTACATCACCAAGATTTGGCTGAAGACTTTCCTGGGTAAACCGCGCCAAGATTGGGACGGTGTGCAGGATATCAGTCTGCGGCATAAACTGGTCTTTGGATTTTACACACTGGTGATTCTGGCCGTCGGTACTCAAGCCCAGAAGGTAGTTAACCTGCTGGCTCTGCCTGCAGCTGAGGCTCTTCCGTTTGATGCTGAATCGGTGGCTCATTTGACGCACGTACCATACTGGCATTTCAACGAGATGAGCGGCGCCTTGGTTTCCTATGTGATAGCCGGTGTTGTTCTAGTTCTGCTTTGGAAGTTTGGTGAGAGAATCAGAGTGCCCAAGTGGCTCAGTGTGGAATACCTCTTTTACGGTCCTGTATACCGTGCTGTAGTGAACGCGATCGAGCAGGGCACAGGTGATCAGGCAGCTGCTCAGACCGCTTCATGGCTCAGCGAAATCGTGAAAATTGCCGCGGCAGTAGGCTTAATCTTGGTCGTTTTTCTGCTCTTCTGATTCTAGTTCTTGATAGTAGCGGCAGAGATCCTTGAGAGGACAGTCCTCGCATTTCGGATTGCGGGCATGGCAGATCTGCCTGCCGTGATAGATCAGCCAGTGATGAGCATCACGCCACTTCTCTTTTGGAATTACTTGCATCAGCTGTTTTTCAACGGCGAGGGGAGTGTTACCATCTGCGAGTCCTAGGCGATTCGCAACACGAAAGACATGTGTATCGACTGCGATAGCAGGAATATTGAAGGCATTCGACAGCACTACATTTGCCGTTTTACGCCCGACTCCAGGCAGCTTTTCTAGCTCTTCTCTTGTCCTGGGCACTTCGCCCCCATGCTGTTCCACGAGGATCTTGGCAGTGGCCACTAAGTTTTTCGACTTGGTCTGCCACAGCCCTGCAGTCTTAATAAGCTCAGCTACCTCGTCGGGAGTGGCTTGCGCCAAAGCGTAGGCATCTGGGTAAGTGGCAAAAAGCTTCGGAGTGATCATATTAACTCGCTCGTCGGTACATTGGGCTGAAAGAATAGTGGCGACTAGAAGCTCGAAAGGCGAGTTATGGTTTAGAGCGGTTTTTGGGTTAGGATACATCTGTTCTAGAATCTCAAGAATCTTTGTCATTGGCGTCACCTCAAGAAAAACAGGCTGTTCCGCATCTGGAACAGCCTTTATTTTTACTATCTTAGAATTAGAACAAGGGCGCATCTTCATCTTGGATTGTTACATCATGGTCATGTGTGCACCGTCTGCAGCCCGGACAGCTGGGCGCCACGTGAACCAATCCATCTTCATCCATGATGAGGAGATTCTCCTTGTGCGGGCAGCGTGGGTCATCATCTACTGAAGGAGTAAACAACCCAGTTATTAGGTCTTTCAGCTGCTCGGCGAAAGACTTCTGCTGTTCAATTTGGAAATCAGCTAGAGCTTCCCGGTATGAAACCTGTTGATTGGTCAGTCTGCTCTTGGCAATCTTATGATAAGATGCATACAGGAAAAGGTCTGCTTCTGTGCGGTTGGGGAAATCATCCAGGAGCCGCTGCTCGCGGATCAGCTCTACAACCGGCCGATAGATTTCCTCATACCAACTGCTGGCTGCTCGTTCTAGCGTGAGGTCTATCTCGAGGCGTTCCGATTCTTCCTTTTGAAAGTCTCGAATTTGGGCCAGCAGTTTGTCGTAGGAACCAAGCTCAGTAAGCTCAATATCAAGCAGGCCAGTTTGACGCTGGAATAGGGAGCGTTCGCGCCAGAGCAGGTGCTCCTTACTGTCTGCTGAAGGCAGGAACTCGGTCACATACGCGTCAATATAGACCTGTCCGACCTCCTTGGCTACGGCAACGCGGTGATTGCCATCGACAACGTAGTATCTGTCCTTAACCTTATAAAGCTGCACAGGCGGCAGAATTTCGCCCCGCTCAACAGCCTGCTTAATCCGCTGATAACGCTGGTAGGTTGTGCGGTTGCGGATGCGGAACTTGGCGTCAAAGTCCTGCCACCGATTCACTGATCCAACGATATTGCTCACGGGAACAATACGCAGACCGAGGTCAACAGCGTCGGTTAGCTGATGTTTTTCTTTGCGGGCAGCAAAGGATTCGGCATGACCTCGAAAAACCAAAACTGATCACGCTCCTAACCACAGTGCTATTCGTCGAGGTCCAGGATATAAAACCCGTAACCGTTAATCACCGTGGTACCATTAACAATATCGACGCGTTTCTGTTTTAAACCGTAGTTAAGATGAGTATGGCCGTGGATAAAGTATCTAGGTTTATACTTGTGTATGATCTTCGAAAATGTTAAAAACCCTCGATGGCATTGGTCTTCAGCGTCGTGGATGCCAAAGGGCGGGGCATGAGTGAGTACGATATCAATCTTGCGCCCGAACATAAACCGCCAGCGCATCTTTGTCCAGGTCCACCACATTTCTCGTTCGGTATACTGAACAGCATTTGGCGAGTGATAGAACATCGAACCCTCAAACCCAATGATGGTCAAGCCTTTAAAATTAATGACTCTACCGTGTATATTTTCGCCCCCTTCAGGGGGATTGGTATCATAGGAGTGGTCATGATTTCCCCTAACATAATAGAGCGGTGCATTAAACACCGACATCAAATAGCTCAAATACCAGGCGGGCAGATCGCCGACCGATAAAATTGCACTGATATTTTCTGGAAAGCGTTCCCTTCGAAAATGATCATACAGAAGGGGGTCGACGGTGTCGCCAACAATTAAGAACTTCAAATTGGAAATCCTCCCAAGTAACCTAGATGCATTTATCTAGATAGTTCGTGATTAAGTAAAGCTTTTCCTTCTAAAGCGCGGTAGGGCTAAACAGGAACATTCTACTCCAACAGAGAACTCGTTGATCGAGAATTCTCCTCTGCAGCTACCCTGCGCTTTTCTTCCACAGCTGCCATTAGTTTGTCTTCAAAGGTGATGCCGCGGAGTTTCTCGAATATAGTGGGTGGCTTGATAACTGTGCAGTAGCGCTCTGGTGCTTTATACGTTGCCTTATTTGGGCTGTCTACAGCCTCAACTTTGGCGTAGTCATCAATGAGGGTTACCCGAATGCCCCATTTATCGCCAGGGCTTATCTCGATATATACTGCTGATTTATCTGTAGGGCGGCTCCATTTGCCCTTTTGTAATCCTTTGAACATTGAATCACCCTCTCCACTACAATTATGACATAAGTCAGCAGATTTTCCTAGTCAATCGATCATAAAGGGGGTTGTTATGTTGGCTCGCAGACGGGTAACAGCTGCTCTCCTCCTGTTTGCGCTGTGCATGCTGGCTTTTGTGGTACATGCTCAGGATAAAGCAGTTGGACAGATGCAGTTTGTTAAAGCGGAATGGGCTTATGAGGTAAGGGGTGAGGGGGATTACGATCCGAATCCCAGTGGAGTGTTTTCCCGAAACTCCCGCGCGTATGCCTACTTGGAGGTAGAAGGTTTCACGGTTGGTGATGGCGGCACCGACCCACTAGTCGATCTTCGGGTCGATGTGGTTCTGCGTTCTAATAGCGGCTTGAAGCTGTATTCCCAAGAGAACCTAGTAGAGTATACGCTGAACAGTCCAGCAGCCCCACCTTCAAGAGTATGGTTTTATATCTGGGTAGATGTACCGTGGTGGGCTCCACGCACAACTTATGAAGCGGAAGTGATAGTGAGGGACTTAGTAGGCGGGTTAGATGTTATAGAACGGCGCCCAATCGTAATCGAATGATAAATCTTTAGCAAAAACTATTATTGTGAAAAAGGAGACAAGGTTGGCCGTGTCGAAGACAACTGCGAGAATAAGAGAGTTTAATTTGAGGAGGAAGCAAAATGTCTTCCAGAGAACGCAAGAAAGACAAAGGGATTCCCGCAGGTGTGGTGACCCGGCTGCCGATTTACCTGCGCTATTTGACTGCGCTGCGTGACCAGGGTGTCAATCGTGTGTCGTCAGCCCAATTAGGCGAAGCTTTGAATTTTACGGCTGCCCAGATTCGTTCTGATTTGAGCTACTTCGGTTCATTTGGACAGCAGGGTTATGGATACGATGTAAGTGAACTGCTGCATCACGTCAGCCGTATTCTTGGTTTGGACCGTACTTATGCCATGGTCTTAGTAGGAGCAGGTAATCTGGGCAAGGCGCTTGCCAGCTATGAAAATTTCCGCAAACGGGGATTTGAAATTCGGGCCATCTTTGATATAGATGAACACCTGGTGGGCAATTATCATGCCTGCTGCATCATTCAGCATGTCGATAACTTAGAGAACTACCTGCAGGAAAATCCTACAGACATCGGCATCATTGCCACGCCAGGAGATGTGAGTCAGGATATCTGTGATACTTTGGTGAAAAACGGAGTCCGAAGTATTTGGAACTTCTCCCCCATTCATCTGCAGGTACCCGACGATGTTCTCGTGGAGCATATGCATCTAACAGACAGCCTGCTCCGCTTGTCATTCCGCTTAAATGAAAGAGCGAAAAAGTCGTGACAGTTTTCAAAGGTGCGGTTGGGAACTTACCCGATGCACCTTTTTTAGTACCAAGGCGCAGGTGTGGTGTGCAGGATTAGTTTCAGCATTTGGGTAATCATACAGGATAACCTTGAAAGAATTGAGGTGTATGTATGATTCTCCAGAATAAACGTGTTGCCATATTCAATATCGCTAACAAATACAGTATCGCTTGGGCTGTCGCTCAGGCAATGGATCAGCAGGGAGCGGAACTTATCTTAGGCGTTCAGAATGAACGGGCTCGGGGGAAGGTCGAGGCTCTTCTTGGTGAATTGAGCCGTCCTCCATTGGCGCTTATCGAGTGTGACGTCACTATTGACAGCCAGATCGAGGCAGCGGTTGCTGCTGTTGAAAGAAGCGCAGGCAAACTTGATGGTTTAGTGCACGCTTTGGCTTTTGCTCCTCGGGAAGCTTTGGAACGGCCCTACATTGAAACGAGTCGAGAAGCTTTTTCGACAGCCCTCGACATTAGTGCGTATTCTCTAGTTGCTCTATCTAGAGCTTTTCGAGGCCTTATGAATCCTGGTGCAGGGATCGTCACGCTTACCTATTACGGTTCCGAAAAGGTAATTCCAAATTACAATGTGATGGGCGTGGCGAAAGCAGCGCTTGAGGCAAGTGTTCGGTACCTTGCGAGCGACTTAGGCCCTGATGACGTTCGGGTAAATGCAATTTCTGCAGGTCCAATCAATACTCTAGCCGCACGAGGGGTTTCTGGATTTGTGGACATTCTCGACTACCATTCTGAAAAAGCCCCGCTGCGGCGCAATGTCGACAGCAGGGAAGTGGGGAATACAGCAGCTTTCCTTGTCAGTGACTTGGCCAGTGGAATAACTGGGGAAACCATTTTCGTGGATACAGGATTTAATATCATGGGCTTATAATACTCAAAGGGAGATGTGAGGTAGTGTAGAATCTAACCTAACATCTCCCTTGATAATGTCTGCCGTCAGAACTGTGTGCCGCTGTAGCTGAAGCCCTGTTGGCTGAAATCCTTGGGCTGGCTGTAGTTTCCGAAGAAACTGCTGGTCCCTTCTGAGAATTGGGGAACTGTTTGATATCCGTACCCGCTCTGCATTGTTTGGCCGACAGGCAAATTGGTATCGATTTGGGAAACAAGTTGCTGCAGCTGGCGTGTCTGCTGGACCGCTTGTTGTTCAGCTTGCTGCAATTGTTGAAGGAGCTGAGCATTGCGCGCTTCACTCTGCTGCATCTGCTGCAGAATCTGTTTGATCTGATTTACTACATATTGGTTAGACACGAAATGACCCCCTTTTTTTATTCCCTTATATTGTTTGGACAGGGGCTGTTCATTATGCTGAAACGGGGTCTGGCATTTGTTGGGAGGGAAATGTAGATTGGTCTTCGCTGGTGTCTTTGCAAATACTGCTGCAATTTTGGTCGGGTGCATCCTTGGCCGTCTAGTCAAGGTTGCGGACGATGTCAGAGATACGATTACACAGGGACTCGGTCTGGCGGTTTGCCTCATCGGATTTGATATGGCTTTAGAAAGTCAGCAGTTCCTGATTCCTATCGCAGCGCTGGCCATGGGAGGGGCGCTTGGGGCGGCTCTTGATTTAGAGGGGCGTTTGGAGCGGATTGGTGTTAGCCTTGGGAATAAGCTGGGTCATTCAAGCGGGGACTTCAGTAATGGCTTCATGACGGCGACATTGGTCTTCTGTGTGGGCGCTATGGCAGTGATCGGTTCGCTGAACAGCGGGCTCTACAACGACCATCAGGTCTTGTATGCTAAGGCAATTCTAGACGGACTCAGCTCCATATTTTTTACAGCTTCATTTGGTATAGGCGTGGCGTTTTCGGCAGTTTCGGTCTTTATCTATCAGGGGAGTATTGCTCTGCTGGCTCGTCTTATTTCTCCTCTTTTCAACGAAGCAGTATTGGCCGAGCTCAGTTCTACAGGTGGTCTGTTGGTCTTTGCATTAGGATTGAATATGGTTGGAGCCACAAAGATTCGAGCAGGAAATCTTCTTCCGAGCATTATTCTTGCTGTGATTTTGGCTGCCATCTTTGCGTAAAAAAGCACCCGCTGAGGGGTGCTTTTTTGGGCCTAAATATATCTATTTAGTTGATAGAAGCAGCATCCAGGGCGTCCCGGACAGCGATATTGGACATATAAGTCAAGCCGGTAGCACCGCTGATAGTATCAACATATCCAGGAGTGCTATCGATTGCAGCCTTCTTATAGGCTTCGCGAGCCTGTTCGAGAGGCCAGTTATATTCGGCAGGATCTTGAATGCTTCCATCGGGGAGAACACGCTGTACTTTGTAGTCAACGATCTTGTCGTTTTCGATGGTTACCCATACTACTTTGTAATAACCGCGGTTGCCATCGTAGTGGGAACGACCCATAAAGGTGCCATCAAAGTATTTCTTATTTGGTTTATCAGGGCTTGCCTTAACGAGCGCGCGTTCTACCGCTTGAATCCAGCCAGTGCAGCTGCCGGTAGCACCAGTAACGATATCTACATCGGTGCCTTGGGCTTCAACAAATCTTGCACCGAGAGTGCGGAGAGCCTCACCGAACTGTGGCCAGTTGTAGTTGTTGGGATCCTTCTCCAGATACTTATCGGTGAACTCACGCAGAGTAACGGCGACGATTTCTCCATTTTCAATATAAACCTTAGCATACTGGAAGCTGCGTGCACCTGCATCAGAATAGCCTTCGTATGTGCCATCGATCCAGTTTCCGGCGAGGGCTCCAACGCTCAGTGAGAGTACGAGAACCAGCGCCAACACAAGACTCAATCTTTTCATTTCTCTACCTCCGTTCGTGACATTTGCAATAGTGGGGTCTTTCACTTACCGGCCCACCTTCAGATTATCACGGAGGGGAGAATTCGTCAAGACTTTAACAATGTATTTCATCAATTTTTTTGCGTACCTATTTGATAGAACGTAACAACCATTACCACGTCTTCATCCTGCTGTGCGGTTGTCTCGAAAATTTCTTGGACAGTACTGAATACTTGGCGGGCACTGCCGGAAAGACTTGTGTTGACAGATGGTGGTTCCTGTCGAAAATCGTAATCAAGGCCCATTTCATGCATGAACCGCTGCACTGGGTGAGCAGTTTGCCCTGATTCATCTGATGGGTAGACGGAAACTTCAGCTTTAAGCATGAAACCTGCACCTCCTTGGCTTAGTATTGCCAGAAAGTACAGGTTTCACACTCAGATTTACCGGGTTGGAACGCAGACTATTTGCCCAGGTGTAATTCTATTTGGATTAGGAATCTGTGGGTTAGCGGCAATTAGAGCATTGAGGGATACGCCAAATCTTTGTGCAATGTTGAACATGGTGTCACCGGGCTGAACCGTGTAGCGGAAAGTCCCCGGTGGGCACACTGTTGGGGGTGAACTTGGAACACAGATGACCTGTCCTGGGAAGATCAGACTGGGATTTGTGATCTGTGGGTTTGCAGCGATCAGGGCATTCAGTGAGACCCCAAATCTCTGTGCGATCAGCCACATCGAGTCACCGGGCCGGACAGTGTACCTAAAGGTACCGGGTGGACAGACTGGTGGTGGTGGAGCTGGACTGGTCGGAACGCAGACAATCTGACCTGGGAAGATTAGGGCTGGATTAGGAATTTGTGGATTAGCTGCTATGAGGGCATCTAGGGATACACCAAATCGTTGGGCAATGAGGAACATTGAATCGCCAGGCTGTACCGTATACCTAAAGGTGCCCGGTGGGCAGACAACAGTCTGCTGTGTCTCAGCTTGCACTTCACCCACATCTTGCGTTTCTGCTGTGGGAATTTTCAGTACATCCCCAGGACCTACCGCTGTGGGGTCGCTTAGGTGAGCGTTCAGTTCGGCGAGCTGGTCGTAGGTTAGTGAGTGTTTCTCGGCTACTGAGTAGAATGTTTCACCTTCTTGAAGAGTATAAGGTTCGCAGTTCCCACAGGGCTGCTGTTGTTCGACTTTTTTATCAGGCTTCTCCAAGGTACAATCCTCCTTTTCCTTGCAAATACCGCAGTCCTGCGGCTCATAACAGGATATGAGAGGAGAATTGTATTGGTGACAAATAGAAAAAAGGGGCTTGACTTGAAATAAACCCTGTGCTAAAGTATGGATAGTGCTTGTTCCCCGGTAGCTCAATGGCAGAGCATTCGGCTGTTAACCGAAGGGTTGTTGGTTCGAGTCCAACCCGGGGAGCCATATTAAGAACAGTGAAAGCCAGCTAAATGCTGGCTTTTTTTGTATCCAAAATTTCGAGCAGTTTGTCAGGATCTGAAGTGGGCGGCAGACAACGCTGGTGCAGACATACTTGTGCAGTACAGCGTCCGTTTTCAGGCCCTGGATCGAATTTCAGAGCTGCATCGGGCAGATAGTGGCTGTTGACGGCTGCCCACAGGTCTTGGAAGGCGCTGCTTGATAAATCGCCGATAAATGTGATTTCCAGCGGAGGTTCCTGTGCCGTGCCCAGGGCTATCAATAAGGCTGGGAAGTGCCAGGGCTGTTTCTCGGCTGCCGGAGCAGCACCTCGGGCTAATCTATTGAGAGTTTTTTCCCAGCGAACATCTGGCTTGATAGCCGCCAGTTTGACCAGATTCCACAAGGTTACTGCAGTTCCCGAAGGCATGGCACCATCCTCCAGGCTCTTGGGACGAATAGGCAGATCTGTCACATTCGGACTCGTGAAGAACAAACCAGGTCCGTGTTTGTCCTCGAACAGTGTGAGGAGATCGCTCATGAAATGTTCTGCTAGCTCTAGGTAGTAGTCGTCTTGACAGGCTTCGTAAAGCTCTAATAGACCGAAAGAAAGAAACGCATAGTCGTCAAGAAAGCCAAGGGTTCCTCGGCGCTTCCGGAACGTTGAATACAGCTGCCCTTCTCCATCGACTAGATTGTCGAGGATGAACTGAACAGCGGCACGGGCTGCCTGCAGAAGATTCTCATCGCCAAGAACACGGTACCCGCGAGCCAGTGCACCGATCATTAGTCCATTCCAAGCGGTAATGATCTTATTGTCCAGACCTGGGCGCTCACGGTATGTGCGCCGACGCTGAAGTTCTTCAAGCCAGTTCTGCATTTCGGCGAAGTTGCGCACCTGCTCCTCAGGGGCATTAATCAGATTTGGGATACTCCCTCCTTCGAAGTTGCCCTCTTCCGTGATGTCATAAAGCTGACAAAACTGCTCCCCAATGGGGCTAGGAAGGGCGTGAAGAATCTCTCCTTTGGTCCAGAGATAGAAGGTACCTTCTTCGCCTTCAGAGTCTGCGTCTTCCGCAGCATAGAAACCGCCATCTGGATGCTGCATGTCACGCAGGACGTATCGGAATATTTTCTGGGCAACACTGCGGTAGAGAGGCTCGCCGAAAGCTTGGAAAGCCTCGATGTATGTTAGGGCTAGGAGGGCGTTATCGTAGAGCATCTTCTCAAAGTGGGGTACTAGCCACTGTCGGTCGGTGGCATATCGATGGAAGCCATATCCGATGTGATCGAATACACCGCCTCTATACATACCGATGAGGCTGATCTCGATTATATCCCGTAGATGTTGATCGCGTGTTTTATCCCACTGCCGGAGAAGAAAGAGCAGGTTGGTCGGTGTGGGGAACTTAGGAGCGTGTCCAAAGCCACCGTACTCTGGATCGAAGGCTGCCTTAAAGCCGTCTACCGCTCTCTGCACTAGCTGGGGTAGTGGCTGGATTTCATCACCTTTTGGAAGGGATGGCTGAGCGGCTGCCATGATTTCCAGTGCTGCCGTTTCTGCTTGCGAGCGGCTTTTCTTCCAATGTTCAGAAATGGTGGTCAGGATTTCCAAAAGACCTGGCATACCGCGCTTGGTCCGCGGAGGGAAGTAGGTTCCCAGAAAAAATGGCCGGCCTTCAGGGGTGCAGATTGCAGTCAAAGGCCAGCCTGCACTACCCGTCGCAGCTAGGCACGCATTGATATAAATCATGTCGATATCAGGCCGTTCCTCCCGATCAACCTTGATGGGGACAAAGCGTTTGTTGAGCATATTGGCGATCTCTTCATCTTCAAAGGATTCGCGGGCCATTACGTGGCACCAGTGACAGGTACTGTAGCCAATGCTGAGGAAGATAGGCCGATCAAGCTCACGCGCTTTATCGAGGGCCTCTTGACCCCACATGAACCACTGGACTGGGTTTTCAGCATGTTGAAGAAGATAAGGAGAATCAGCTTTGCGCAGCCGGTTAGTTTGAATTGTCAGCGTACTCATAAGCAAAGGCTCCTTTCATCTGATAAGATGTCCGGAGCCTTTGTTCATGATTCGCTTAGTACTCTGGTATGACAATCCAGCAGATTAGATAGAGGAAACCGCCTGTGCCGTAGACTAAAAGTGCAATCAGCCAGATGAGCCGGATCACAGTTGGATCGATCCCGAGGTAGTCAGCAATTCCGCCGCATACTCCCGCTATTTTCCGATCACGGGAACGCACCAGCCTCTTGCGCATAATTTTATCTCCTTTCCCAGACTTCAGGATTCACTAGATTCTTTGGACGCTTATTCTCCAGCACTGCTGTAATATCGTTCAGGATCATGTCAACCATGGCCAAGCGAGTGCGAGTGTCCGCGCTTCCGATATGCGGTGTAAGCACAACATTCGGCAGATCGGCAAGACCTGGTGTCAATAATGGTTCCCTTTCAAACACGTCGAGGCCGGCACCAAAGATCTGTTTCTTACGGAGTGCGTCTAAGAGGGCATGCTCATCCACAACTGGTCCCCGAGCAGTGTTAATTAAAACGGCAGTTGATTTCATCATTTTCAGCTCCCGGGGGCCAATAAGGTGCCGTGTCTCAGCAGTGAGCGGGCAGTGCAGCGACACGAAATCTGATTCTTTCAGCAGTTCATCTAGAGATGCATAGTTCATGCCGAGGTCCCGTTCGACTTGTTCTGGAAGCCGGTTGCGGTTGTGGTATAGAATGCGCATGCCGAATCCCTTTGCCCGACGGGCAACGGCCTGACCTATGCGTCCGGCGCCGATGATGCCCAGCGTTTGACCGTAAACTGGTACGCCGAGGAGCAGCTCAGGAGCCCAGCCGCGGAATCTCCCAGCACGGGTCATAGTGTCTCCTTCAATCAACCGGCGGCTGACTGCCAAGAGCAAAGCCCAAGCCAGGTCTGCACTTGCTTCTGTGAGTACATCTGGTGTATTAACTACAGCAATGCCGCGGTTTGTGGCTGCTTCTACATCAATGTTATTGTAGCCGACCGCGTAGTTCGCAATGACTTTCAGTTTCTCTCCAGCGTCGATTACTTCTTTGTCGATTGGGTCAGAAAGCATGGAAATGAGTGCATCGGCATCTTTTAGATATGTAATGAGTTCATCCTTTGTTATGGTCCGATCTAGAGGATAAACGGTTACATCAAAGCGGTCTTTTATATTTTCGAGTGCGTCGCCTGGGAGGGATCGTGTTACGAAAATGCGGTACATTGGTTGTGAGAACCTCCTAAAAAATTGTAGATTGTGACTTGTCATTTTTAGCTTATGGAAGTTCTAGTGTTTTGTCAATCCAAACCGTGGACGGCAGGGTTTCGTGGTTCATTGTTGAACTACTTAGGGGGTGTTCAGGAGGGATAAGCGGTGGCAACTGTCTATGTCCTCGCCAATCAAAAAGGTGGAGTAGGGAAAACTACATCTACATATAATCTTGGCGTGGCTTTAGCCGACCTAGGACAGCAAGTCCTCCTTGTGGATTTGGATCCGCAGGGAGGGTTAACCTTCTGTGCCGGCTACGAACCGGAAGATCTAGAGCGCACGATTTATCACTGTCTGTTGCGCAGTACTCGGGTCACGGACGTTGTTCTCCGTAATGAGTACGGTGTTGATCTGCTGCCGGCAAACATTGACTTGTCCATTGCTGAATTCCAGCTGATCAATGCTCCGGCGCGGGAAAGGCGTATTACCAAGATTATCAATGAGGTGCGTGACGAATACGACTTTGTTCTCATTGATTGTCAACCGTCACTAGGCCTTTTGACTCTGAACGCCTTAGCTGCTGCCGATCGAGTAATTATTCCCGTATCCTGTGAGTATCTCAGTGTGCGGGGAACAACCGCTCTCCTGAAACTGATCAACAAGGTTAGGGGCCAGCTGAACAGCGATCTGGAAGTGGCAGGCCTTCTGCCGACTATGTTCGACAGCCGGACGGTGCACGCTCGAAGGATCCTCAAAACGCTTAAGCAGGAGTTTCCCAAGCTGCACCTATATCCGTATGTAGTGAACCGCAGTATTCGTTTTGCGGAAGCGGCTGCTCAGCGGATTCCTATTTTTGAAACTAAGATCCAGGTCCCGGGGGCGCTTGCCTACCGTGAATTGGCTCGGGACTTAGTGAAATTTCATGCGAAACATTGAGGAGGAAGAAGAATGAGCAAGGTTAGGGTGCGGTTTGCTCCCAGCCCAACTGGTTTTCTGCATGTGGGTGGAGCACGGACCGCGCTTTATAACTGGCTGTTTGCCAGGAAGCATGGTGGTAGTTTTGTTCTGCGCATTGAAGACACGGACTTAGCCCGTTCAACAGAAGAATCTGTCCAAGGAATATTAGAAGGAATGCGCTTCCTCGGTCTTGATTGGGACGAAGGCCCTGGAGTGGGCGGCGACTACGGCCCGTATTTTCAGACCGAACGCCTCGAATTATACCGTGAATATGCGCAGAAGCTCGTAGATAAGGGCCGGGCATATGAATGTTTCTGCACACCTGAAGAGCTCGAAGAACAGCGCCGCATTCAGAGAGAGCAGAAACTAGACATGCACTATGATGGCCGCTGCTTGAAGTTGACTGAAGCAGAGAAAGAAGCCTTTCGCGCAGAGGGGCGCAAGCCAGTTCTTCGTTTCTTATCTATTAAGGAAGGGGAACTGGAGTTCCCTGACATAGTCCGCGGCAGTGTCAAGTTCCCCAACAGTCAAGTCGATGATTTCGTCATTATTAAGTCTGATGGGGTCCCGACATACAACTTCGCAGTGGTAATTGACGATGCGCTGATGGAGATCACCCATGTTATCCGGGGTGAGGACCACATCCCCAACACACCTAAACAGATTCAGCTGTATGAGGCTTTGGGATTTGCGGTACCCGAGTTCGCACATATTCCTATGATCCTCGGTTCAGACAAAACGCGTCTCAGCAAACGCCATGGTGCCACTTCTGTCACACAGTTTGAGGAAGAAGGTTATCTCCCAGATGCAATGGTGAATTATCTCGCGCTCTTAGGATGGGGCTATGACGACAGTTCGACCCTCTTTACTAGGGAAGAACTGATCGAGAAGTTTTCGTTAGAGCGCGTCTCGAAGAACGCTGCGGTATTTGACTTCCAAAAGCTTCAGTGGATGAACGGCGTTTACATTCGGGAACTAGACCTAGATGAGTTCTATCAGCGTGCAGTAGCTTATCTGCAGAAGGCGGGATTGGTGCCAGAGGAACTGAACTCCGATGTGGAGGAAAAGGTAAGGAAGGTACTGAAAGAACTACAGAGCCGGGTGAAACTGGTAAGCGAAGTCGTAGAAATGTCCCGCTATTTCTTCTCTGATGAATTCACATATGATGAGAAAGCGGTGACGAAGTTCCTCCTTAAAGGCCAGGCCGCTGATATTCTCCAGTTCCTGCGTAATCAGTTTGCCGATGTGGAGAATTTCAGTGAGGAATTTTTGGCTCCTGTGTTTAAGGAGGCTATGGCGAAGTTTGATCTCAAGTTAGGGAAGATTATTCCACCCCTGCGGGTGGCCCTTACAGGTACCAATGTAAGCCCAGGCATTTATGAGGTACTAGAAATACTAGGCAAAGATACAGTATTGACCCGGATTGATCGCGCCTTGGCTCTAATTGCGGAAAAAAGTGAGGAATAATTAGAAGGGAGCGTTCATGATGCAGGCACGTGTGCAGTGGAATGGAAAGATGGGGTTCGTGGGAATCTCCGGTTCCAACCATGCAGTGGTAATGGATGTCAGCCCTGACCACGGTGGCGATGGTGCTGCGGCTAGCCCTATGGAAATGGTTCTTATGGGTTTAGCTGGATGTTCAGGGATTGATGTGGTTTCCATCGTGCAGAAGAAGCGCCTCAATTTGCGCCGCATGGAAATTTTCTTAGATGCGGAAAGGGCAGAGGAACATCCAAGGGTGTTCACGAAGATAAATGTGAAATTTGTATTTGAGGGCGAAGGACTTACCGAAAAACCGCTTCAGGATGCCGTGCGTCTGAGCATGGAAAAGTACTGTTCTGTAGCGGGTATGCTGTCGAAAACTGCGTCCATAGACTGGTCCATAGAGATTCTTTGAGAAAAAACCAATTTACCTCTTGTTTTTTTCAAGAGGATGTGGTATAGTTATTCATGTCGCTGGGGGATCGTCTAATGGCAGGACGGATGACTCTGACTCATCTAGTCTAGGTTCGAATCCTAGTCCCCCAGCCATGAATATATGTGCTCCCATCGTCTAGGGGCCTAGGACATCGCCCTCTCACGGCGAAGGCAGGGGTTCAAATCCCCTTGGGAGTGCCATACGAGATAAACCTCATCCTCGGATGAGGTTTTTTTATTTTGCCTGAAATGAGGTGAAAAAGTGGACAAGATCTATACTCGTCGCGGCGATGAAGGACGGACCGAGCTCTTGGGCGGTACGGCCGTGTCGAAGACACATCCTCAAGTAGAAGCCTACGGGACAGTTGATGAATTGACGGCTAACTTAGGCTTGGCCGCCACTATGTCCCCGCCTAAGCTAGCAGACCAGCTGATGTGGATTCAAGAGAAGCTGTTTGTGATCGGTTCTATCCTGGCCAGAGAGGAGCTCTCGGCGCCGGGAGAGTTTCAGCTCTCAGTGAAGACCACAGAGCAGCTGGAACGCTGGATTGACGAGATGGAAAGAGATCTGCCGCGCCAGACTAGGTTCTTAATGCCTGGCCCAAAGGGAGGAACAACTACCGCTGCTCAACTTCACGTTGCCCGCACAGTCTGTCGGAGGGCTGAAAGGCGGGTGTGTGCACTTGAAGGTGATCTAGCATCGGTCCTTAAGTTCTTAAACCGCCTCAGTGACTATCTTTATGTAGCTGCCCGGTGGCTCAATTTCAGGCTGGGGGTGGAGGAGTACGAGATTTTTATCGCCGAAGCAGCCGGTAGGGATAAGGTGGGCGACGAGTAGGATTCTGCAGTGCTTGCTCGTAGACCGCGACGACTTGGAGAGCGGCAGCAGTGCTGCTGAGATGCGTCTCGGCATACGTTCGGCTCCATTTCTGAAGTCTCTTAAGTTTGTTTTCGGAGCCAAACAACAGTCTCAGATCCTGCACTATCCGGGAGAAGGGGTAGCGTCCAAGGTTGCCGCTGAAATCGAAGTTAGAGCGGCTGACCAGAGCTGGTGAGATTAGTCCATCGTAACTGCGCTGCATCAAAAGAACTGCACAACCGCTGGCTAGAGCTTCCCGGGCAGTGCGTCCACAGGCAGCGACTATGCCTGCCTGCTGGAGTGCAGGCTTAAGATCAGTTTTCCATGGATGGAAAATGGTCCCCGGCACTCGTGGGTCTTTGTCGCCTATGATACCGAGGTTTTGGTCAAAATATGAGTTGAGTACATGGGTAAGGTATTTGATGCCAGAGACTCTAGTCTCATCGATGCGGCCGATGTAGAAGATCTGCTTGCGCGTTCGGTCGCCGAGAGGCGGTACATAATAGTCTGTGTTCACTCCATTTGGAATGATGAAGAGATTTGTGACGGTTTTCTTAATCGCTTCAGCAGCATTTGGGCCTACAGCTATTACGGCAGCCGCATTCTTCAGAACGTCTGCATATTTAGGATGATCAAAACCTAAACCGTGGCAGGTTAGTACATATGGAATCTGCAGGCGATAAGCTAAGCGGTGAGCAAGGCTGAACAGGGTTGAGCTGTGTGCGTGGATAAGGTCAGGGCGAAAGGTGCGTGTCAGGTAGTTGAGTCCGCTCGCGCTGCTTCCTGTAGATACAGGGAGCCCAAGCTTCTTCAACTGAGGTGCATATTCAGTGGCATAAAGCGGTGTGTGAACCCGAGTTAAGCGAAGATGCACACTGTGCCCAAGCTTCTGCAGCTGTTCAGCCAGATCCATGACATGGGTTGTCTGACCGCTGAGAAAGAACTCAGAGAGAAGCAGAATGCGCATGACGGACCTCCAGTTTCTAATCTGTTTAATAGTATGCTTTCTCTGCAGGGAGGCTGTGAGTGATGAACTTATCAATGGTGTTAGGCTTATTAGGTGGTCTTGGTATCTTCTTGATTGGTATGCAGCAGATGGCAGAAGGATTACAAAAAGCTGCTGGGGACAGGCTCCGCCGTATTTTGGAGCTGTTTACCTCCAAACCGGCTTTGGCCGTTTTCACAGGTGGACTTGTTACAGTTTTGGTTCAATCAAGCTCGACCACGACCGTGATGACAGTGGGATTTGTCAACTCTGGTTTGATGACGCTGAAGCAAGCTGTAGGCGTCATTATGGGAGCCAATATTGGAACCACAATCACAGCGCAGATTGTGTCGTTTGATATCTACCAGCTGGCTTTCCCGCTTCTTGCTTTAGGTGCTGGTCTCGCGTTCTTCAGCCGCAAGCGGACCTACCGTCATATAGGCACTGGTATGTTAGGATTTGGGTTACTCCTCGTCGGTCTTTCCACAATGAGTGAGGCAGTCTATCCGCTCCGTTCCTACGAGCCCTTTGTAAATACCTTGCTGTATTTGGGTCAAAATCCTCTCTTAGGTGTATTGGCCGGCATGGTATTTACTATGATTATTCAGAGCTCCAGCGCAACAACAGGCTTGGTAATTGCCTTTTCTCTGCAGGGATTAATCAACCTACCTGCTGGTCTTGCCATTACCGTTGGTGCCAACATTGGAACCTGCATCACAGCAGCTTTGGCGGCTATCGGGGCCAATCTGTCCGCTCGCCGGGCAGCCTTGGCGCATTTTCTGTTCAACATTTTTGGTGCAATGCTGTTCCTGATTTTCCAGGGTCCTTTCACTGCTTTGGTAGGGGCGACATCAGGCAGTGTAACCAGACAGATTGCGAACGCGCACACACTGTTTAACTTAGCCAACACCTTGATTCTGCTGCCTCTGATCAATCCCTTTGTCAGCATTGTACGCACCATTCTTCCTGGTGAGGAAGTAGAACTCGATTTCAAACCTATACATCTTGACCCACGGGTGAGTCATTCGCCAGGTGCTGTTTATGCAGCGCAGAAAGAAGTGCAGCGGATGGCAGAGATCGCGATCAGTATGGTGGATGATGCGGTTAACGCTTTTTTGAAGGCAGACTCAGCTCCTATGGCTAACTTAGATCAGCGTGAGGAGCTGGTGAATGAACTTGAAAAAGCGATTACCATTTATATGACTGAGCAGACGCAGGGAATTTTAGACAAGAATCTTTCCCGCAAGATTACCAATATTCTGCATGTAGTCAATGACATTGAGCGTGTCGCAGACCATGCCGTGAACATTAGCGAGCTGGCGAGTGAACGTATCGAGCGGAATGTACCTATCAGCGAAAGTGCTGTGGAGGACATTATATTGATGCGTGACAACGTCATCCGAATATTGAAAGAGGTCATGGAGGCGTGTGAACAAGAAGATGCGGAACGCGCACTTCAACTTGTTGAAGAAGATGAGATAATTGATGAGATGGAAAAGCGTTTTCGTATGGAGCACATTAAGCGGCTGAATGAGGGTGTCTGTCAGACAGATGCAGGGATTCTCTTCCTTGACTTAATTAGTAACCTAGAGAGGGTGGCGGACCATGCAAACAATATCGCCCAGTCCGCCGCAGGTACACTGTATCCAGAGGATTAAATTAAACCCTGCCAGACCACTTCGACTGAGGAAATACCAGCATCGATCACAATTTCTATGCTTGGCTGTGTGGGATCGAAGCCTGGTGCCGTATAGCGCTTGCCCAATCGTGTAAATTGAGCATTGGTGAGCTGGCGTAGGGGAAAAGGAGAATTGGAAATAACCTGCAGATTTATTCCTCGGGGCATATGCAGTACCAGGTTAGCAATTCCAGTGCGGAAATGGAGCGTCTGGTCCGCCTGGGGATCAGCCAAGCTGATTTCCAGATTTGTGATGCCCGAATTAACAGTTAGGTTAGACCATTTCAGTTCAGTCAAGTCCATATGCCCCGAGAGAATGCCTGCATTAATCGTACTTGCCCAAATAGGATAGGTGGGCAAAGTAATCTTTAGAGGCTTGATGCCTGTACTCCAGCGTGATCGAGCGGTTAGGCTGAAGTGGTTGCGGCCTTGGATTGACACAACCTGAGTTGTGCGCATAAGGCCCATTTGGCCCGCGGCAAGCACTTGATTGCCCGGGAGACCGCTGCTGCCCAGCAGTTCGATTCTGATGGCTGGCATATCATTGAGTATGAGTTCAGCTTCTGGCGTGGCACTAGGTGCGGTAATGGTTCTGGTGGGTAGGGAATGCCACTCTAGCTTATCAGGAAGTGCAGCTGGCCCACTGAGTGCAAAGATTACGGCAATCACGATCGACAGCGGAGCCAGCAGGGAAAGGATTCCTTTTGGAAAAATCAGTTCGAGTCCGAGCGCGATAAAGATAACCGGCCAGAACCTGAGCAGGTGTGCCCAGGAAAACGCTGGGAACCATCCGGCAGTCCGCCCCAACAGCAGCACTCCAATGACCAGAAAAGCTGTTCCAACAGTCAGTTTACCGCTCTTCATAGGCGATCTCCAAACCCCCGTACGAGGAGAGCCCCGCCGATAATAATTAAGACTATGGGCAGGATAATGCTCCAGTCAAGGGGAATCACCAGTCGGAGGAGGAGGATAACTCCGATCCCGATCAGCAGAAACCCCAGGTTCCTCGAGTTGTTTCCTTCTGTGAGGGAGCGAGCAGCGCGGCGGATGTTTTCCATTCCACTCTGTTCTTCCCCTGGATATACAGTATGATCATAGGGACGTTCCGGTATTACAAACATGCCCACGATGTAGAGCAGAATAGTAATACCATTCATCCAAACGCCAAGGACGAACAAGAGCCTGACAATCGTGGGATCGATGCCAAAATATTCTGCAATTCCTCCCGCTACTCCCCCGATAAGTTTGTCTTGGGATAAATAAAGCCTGCGATCATTCATAGCATACACCTTCCAAGCTGTGATTTGTGTTATAATCAAGGTTATTCCACAACATGACCGGAAATCCTTGCAAGTTAAGTCTGCCCTCACAGCCATTGGTACATGACCGAATCGTTATAGCAGGCAGGGTTATGCAATAGTATTCTGAAGGGGGTTCACAGAGTGGATGTTTCTGAACACACTCGGATGTTTTCTCCAGTGGATAAAGATAAACTAAATATCGCACAGACGCTGCAGACAGTCTGTCGCGCACTAGAAGAGAAGGGGTATAATCCGCTGGATCAAATTGTAGGTTATCTCGTGTCAGGTGATCCATCGTATATTACTTCTCATTTAGAAGCGCGTCAGATGATGCAGAGAATTGAAAGGAACGACTTGCTTGAAGAAATTGTTGGTTATTATCTTAAGAACTTACCCAAACGAGGGGGGTGGACTCTAGATGGCTAGATTAATTATCGAAGGCGGCCGGCCGCTGAAAGGGACTGTTAATATCAGTGGTGCTAAGAACAGTGCTTTAGCAATTATTGTTGCAGCGGCACTGGCGACTGAAGGAGAATGCGTCTTAGAGAACGTCCCTCGCGTCGGGGATGTGGGAACAATCTGCCTTATCTTAAGGAGTCTTGGTGTGGAAGTTTGGTTCGATAAAGACGGGCTGCTCCACGTGAACGGGAAGACCCTGAATAAGTATCAAGCTCCGTACCATTTAGTTCGTAAAATGCGCGCCTCGTTTTACACCGCAGGTCTCCTCCTAGCCCGGCTGGGGCGTGCAGAAGTTCCTCTGCCAGGCGGATGCGCCATTGGTTCGCGTCCAGTGGACTACCACATCCGCGGTTTTACCCAAATGGGTGCTGAGGTTACTATCGAACACGGCTTTATGAAAGCCACCTGTGATCGCCTCGCAGGAACACATTTTTACATAAATCGCTCCAGTGTGGGAACCACAGTCAATTTAATGATCGCTGCTTCGTTAGGTGAAGGTGTCACCGTGCTGGAGAATGCTGCTAAGGAACCTGAGGTGGTCGACTTAGCGATTTTCCTAAACGGCATGGGCGCGAAAGTCCGCGGAGCTGGTACTGATGTAATCCGTATCGAAGGCGTTCCTTCTCTACGGGGTATTGAGTACAGCATTATTCCCGACCGCATCGAAGCAGGTACCTTTATGTGCGCTGCAGCGGTCACTGGCGGTGACGTGACGCTGAAGAACGTGGTACCTGAGCACCTCAGGGCACCAATCCTCAAGCTGGAAGAGGCTGGAGTCACTATCGAAAAGAGAGCGACTGAGCTGCGGGTTATTGCGCCAGAGAAGCTGCAGCCTATCGAGGTAGAAACAACCCCTTATCCTGGTTTTCCAACTGACCTGCAGCAGCCTTTTGTGGCCTGCATGACGGTAGCCGACGGTACCAGCGTCATTCGTGAGACGATTTTCGACCGCTTCCGCTATGTCGACGAACTGCGGCGGATGGGCGCTGATATCAAGACAGAGCGGGAAACAGCTATTATCCGCGGAGTCCCTAAACTAACCGGAGCTCCAGTCGAGATTACGGATTTGAGAGCCGGTGCCGCATTAGCGATTGCGGCTCTGGCTGCTGAAGGGACAACCGAACTGTATGGAATCGAAATACTAGATCGCGGTTACGAGGGATTTGAGGACAAACTGCGAGCTCTCGGAGCTGTGGCGAAACGAGAGGAAACGATCGACGGTATCGAGATCTTTTCTGCTGAGTCACCTCTGCAAGCTTAATAGTTTTCATAAGTCTGAGGCTGGGTTATGGACCCAGCCTTTTTGTAACATCTAGGTTTACCGTAACAGTGTCTGAAATTATGAGATACTTGAGATTGAGCTCAAACTGGTGCTGCTCTATCGTAAGAATTCGTTTGTGGAAGATAGCTTCGACCAAGGTCGGATCTACCGCTGAAACCTCTTGACCGATAAGTCCCTCTAGGAGCTCACGCGCCGCATTGGATAGCTTAAGGGACAGGTGCTGATCGCCTGCATCGAGCTGAACAGTAACGGAGCGTACCACTCGCGTGCGCCTTTCTGTCAAATTCTGTTCTAAGAGATCGATTCGAACTCTGCTCTCGCTCAGTTCACTTAAGAGCGTGTCCCTTTCTAAGTAGAGCTCATCCACAAGCTTCAACGTAAAGAGCATGGTGCCTGCGGCTCCACACATCAGTCCAAACAAATACAGCGCAAGGGCCATTCGCAGCGCTTTTTTAGAAACGGCTAGAAACACGCCTATTCACCGCCCGTCAGGGTCATGATCAGCCAGTATCCTAAGGCTGAACCCAATAAAGCCGCAGTAATCACCGCGAGCTGTCGGAGGAGGGCCATCACCTGGCCAGAGAAGAGCCCACTTTCGATAACCCGCAGAGTCGGAAAAGTCCCTCCGATTGCGACCACAACTGCCCACATCCGGAGAATCCGGGCTAAATCACGCATCTGTACTGCAGGTGGTACCTTGGTAAACAAGGCGGCTGCACCGCCAAAGATAGAGCCGCCTAAAAGCACTCCCAGACTAGAAGCGAAGGCCAACAGGATTTCGCGAAAGACCCGCAGAAGCATTACATTATCCCCCATGCCAAGTCTATGCATGATAAACGGGAACATTGTCTAGAAGGGGGTGAGGTCTTGGCTGTTCAGCTTTTCTGTCACAGTGATTATTCGCTGTTGGAAGCACCCATTATAATTTCAGAATTGGTTGAGCACGCCCACAAGCTCGGATTTACGGCTATTGGCCTCACAGATCACAATACAACTGCTGGTCATGTGGAACTAACTCGCGCGTGTAAAGTACATGGCCTAACGCCTCTCTATGGCCTTGAGCTGGATGTGAGTCACTCGGGCCTTTCCTCAGATCGGATAGTGCTTTTCGCTAAGAATCGCTCTGGATATCACAACCTACAGAGGTTGGCTTCGGCGTCTGCGCCGGTTGACAGCAGTCTTCTCTCCCAGTGCGCTGAAGACTTGATTATGCTGACCGGCGGTCCACACAGTGCTTTATCAGAACTAGTTGAGGCCGGGCGGGAAGAAGAGGCCCTTAGACTTGCCGAGTGGTACAGCCAGGTTTTTGAGCTTGACTGGTATGTGCAGATTGTGTGGGATACACCGGCTCAGAAGGAAACAGCCTACCGGCTGGCGTCGATGTTTGGTCAAGAGCGCTGCGCGGCTGGTCAGGCCGTCTATTATCTTACTGATGATGACAAACTGCTCTATCGTGCACTTTCTGCAGTTCGGGAGAATGTATCCCTCGATCAGGTAGAGGTTCACTCAAAGGCCATGCTCTCTGCAGATGCGTTGGCCAGTGAATTTGCTGATTTTCCCCTCTCCCTTGAAAATGCGCAGCGAATTGCAGCAGAATGCAGTTTCAGCCTGCCTCGGCAGACTGCCCTGCCAAAGCTTCCCGAAGAGGTGAACTGGAGAAAGGCAGTCCTGAGCGGAGCACAGCAGCGCTATGGGACGCTCAGTGAGACTGTACAGCGTAGGATCGAGCATGAAATGAACGTTATTGAGGAAATGGGACTTGCTGATTACTTCCTCATTGTGGCTGACATCGTAAGTTTCGCCAAGAGGCAGGGTATTCCCGTTGGTCCAGGACGGGGTAGTGCTGCCAGCAGTGCAGTTGCCTACTGCCTTGGAATCACAGATGTTGATCCGGTGAAATACGGCTTGATCTTCGAGCGATTTCTGAATAAAGATAGGCATAATTTACCTGATATAGACTTGGATTTCTGCTATGAGCGGCGCGGTGAGGTGCTGAAGTATGTTCAGGAACGCTATGGGCCAGAACATGTGGCGCTTATCGGTACTTACGGCTCCTTTGGGGAACGCAACGCTGAGAGCTTGCTTCGTCAAGCAGCAGGAAATCGGTTGAGTGAGGCTCAGCTTCGCCATCTCACGAAGAAAATGGCCCGCCTAAAACGTCATTTTTCAACCCATGCTTCAGGTGTGGTCATTTCCTCCGAACCGATTGTGTACTATCAGGCTGTACGCTCGGAGCGGGAGATGGCAGTAACGCACGGGGATATGCACGCCCTTGAATGGCAGGGTCTTCTGAAAATCGACTTTTTGGGGCTCAGAACTCTAACTTTTTTAAAGTCAGCTGAATCAGAGGTCAAGCAGAGTGACCCCACGTTTGATCTCGAAAATATTCCGCTGGACGATAAGAAGACACTTGAACTGCTTTCGTCAGGATGTTCAGTTGGGATCTTTCAGCTTGAAAGCAGCTTGTTTCAGGATCTGCTTCGGCAGATGCGGCCCCGCTCGTTCTTAGAACTGGCCTCTCTGCTGGCACTTGGCAGACCAGGACCCTTATCCATGGTCCCCAAATATTTAGAGAATCGAGCAAATCCCGGCTCAATTAAGTACGCTCACCCGGTGATGCGGGAAATATTATCTGAGACGTATGGCCTTGCGATTTATCAAGAACAGGTGATTCAGCTTGGTCATCGTTTGGGTAAGCTGAGTATGAGCCAAGCAGATCTGCTGCGTATCGCGATCAGCAAGAAGGATGGTGAACTAATCAAGCGGCTCGCTCCCGAATTTCTGCAGGGATGCCGCGAAAATGGCTTGTCAAGCCAGGAGGCGCAGCGCTTATTTGCCAGCATTCAGAGGTTTGCTGGATATGCCTTCAACAAGGCACACAGCGTCAGTTATGCCCTCCTATCATGGCGGGCCGCTTATCTGAAAGCACATTACCCTCAGGTGTTTTTCACTGCTCTCATGGAAGGTCATTCTGGCGAGAGTCTTCGGCCATACATTCTCGAATGCCGTCGCCTGGGGATCCCTATCTATCCGCCTGATGTACAGCTGTCGGATGCAGGACATGTGGCTGAAGATAAGGGGATTCGCTTGGGATTGAGTGCGATTAAACATGTGGGAACCCATGGGGCACAGGTTATTGTTGATGCCCGCCGAATGGTCCCCTTTCGAAATCTGATGGACTTTCGCCGGCGCGTAAATCTGCCCAGCCAGACAATAACAGCCTTGTCTCACGCAGGCGCCTTAGATTCAGTACCTGGAAATCGGGATCTTTTGAGCCCACTAGCTAAATTGAAAGCAGAACGGGAGCTATTGGGCGCCTATATTTCAGACCATCCTGCCACAAGGTTTATGACATTTCTGCGCCAAATTAGTGGCGGACTAGCATTTGCGGCAGGGGAAGTAAGTAGACTTCGAGAAAAAGATGGATTGGTGATTGGTGAATTAGATGATCCTGATGGATTAGTGGACTTCGTCTTACCGCGGAAGAATTTTCAGTTGAAAAAAGGTGATTTGACAGCTGTGTTCGGTTCCTGGAAGGATGAAGTACTCCACGGCCAGTGGATGTTTCCGCTTGGGCCAACCTTGATCCTTATTCCCAACGATGAGGCTCTTCTAGAGCTTCAGCAGATTCTTGTTCATCACAGTGGTAATATACCTGTGGTACTCCGGTTAGGAAGAGAGGTCCTGCACATCCTTCCTAGGAAGTATTGGGTAAACCTCGATCGAACTCTGACTATTGAGCTCGAACGATGCTGCCGTGCTGTACAGGTTTTTGATCCCTGGCATCAGCAGGCTGAACTGAGAGATTGATAGAATAAAAGGAGATGGAAGTATGGAGATGAAGGCCGATTTTGTGATTATTCAGGCCCTCGAAAACGGGGTTACCATCAGCGGTCTTACACGAGGTTCAGATACTAAGTTCCACCATTCTGAGAAGTTAGATAAAGGCGAGATTATGATTGCCCAGTTTACAGAACACACCTCGGCAATTAAAATAAGAGGGAAAGCCAAGGTATTAAGTAGTGTTGGAACCATCGACCCAGAGGGTTAAGAACATAAAGGAGGACATGACGCCATGTGGACGGTTGTCTACATCGCTCCTAACAGGCCGGTTGCAGAGATGCTGAAAGAACTGCTGGAAAACGCAGGCATCCTTGCTATGCTGAGGCCGATCGGAGTTCCCCATGCGGGCGCTTCGGGAAGTGTAGAGATACTAGTTTCTGAATCAGAGGCAGAGGAAGCCAATGAGATCATTGCATCTTCCTTTGGCTCATAAAGGTGGTTCACAATGTTGAATGTTTTCCGGAGCAGGCCGAAATATGCGAGAGTCCAGCAGGATGTGGGAGAACAGCGCAGGGAGTTTCCTGATAATCTCTGGACCCGCTGCGATAAATGCGGCCAAATGCTCTACAACAAAGAACTCGAAAAAGCGATGCATGTCTGCGCTTGCGGACATCACTTTCGATTAACTGCCCATCAGAGGCTGAACATGGTTGTTGATGAAGGAAGTTTTGCAGCGTTTCCACCGCTGTATTCGGCTGACCCCTTAGGGTTCCCTGGATACGAACAAAAGATCACCAAGGCGCAGGAGCTCACAGGGCTCGATGATGCTGTCTTAATTGGTTACGCTGAGATCGACGGCTGTCCTGTGGTACTCGCCATCATAGATTTTTCATTTATCGGCGGGAGCATGGGTTCTGTAGTCGGCGAGCAGTTGACCAGGGGTTTTGAAAAAGCCCTAGAAGAGCGGCTGCCTGTGATTATCTTTTCGGGTGGTGGTGGAGGTGCCCGCATGCATGAAGGCATTTTCAGCTTAATGCAGATGGCTAAGACCGCCCAGGCAGTCGGTCGGCACAGCCGTGCAGGTCTTCTGTATATTTCAGTTCTGACCCATCCTACTATGGGTGGGATATACGCAAGCTTCGCCTCCCTGGGTGATATCATCATGGCGGAGCCGGGCGCATTGATCGGTTTTGCTGGGCCTCGTATAGTTGAGGAAACCACAAAACAGAAACTTCCAGAAGGCTTTCAAACTTCTGAATTTGCCCTAGAACACGGCATGATTGATATGATCGTGGCGAGGGACGAGATGCGCAGTACCCTCAGCCGCTTGCTGCGCTACCACGTGCGGGGTGAGGGTAAGTGATTCAGGTGTACGATTGGGAAAAGCCCTTAGTAGAGCTTGAGGAGCGCATTGCCGACCTGCGGAAGTTTGTAGCGAGCCAGGGTATCGATTTTAATAAGGAGCTTTCAGAACTGGAAAACAAGGCGGAACGCCTGCGCAGAGAAATTTACGAGAATCTCACTCCTTTTCAGAGGGTGATGATGGCTCGACATCCTAAGCGCCCCACGGCGCTGGATTATATTGAGATGCTGTTCGAGGAATTTGACGAGCTACATGGTGATCGCACTTATCGCGATGACAAGGCAATTGTTGGTGGAATTGGCCTTTTCGAAGGCCAGCCAGTGACTGTGATTGGTTCCCAGAAAGGCCGCGATACCAAGGAAAATTTAGCGCGGAATTTTGGCCTGCCTCATCCGGAAGGTTACCGCAAAGCACTGCGCTTGATGAAACAGGCCGAAAAGTTTAATCGTCCGATTATTACACTTATTGATGTTGTGGGGGCTTATCCAGGAATTGAGGCTGAAGAGCGGGGCCAAGGGTTGGTAATCGCCGAATGCATCGAAGAGATGTCCTTTCTCAAGACGCCCATCCTATGTATAATCACAGGGGAAGGCGGCAGTGGCGGAGCCCTCGCGATCGGTGTGGGTGATCGCATTTTGATGCTCGAACATGCTTGGTACTCGGTGATTTCCCCTGAGATGTGTGCAACGATTTTATGGCGTGATTCATCCCGCGCGGCCGAAGCAGCGGAACTTCTGCGGCTTACTCCGGCGGATCTTCTTAAATTTGGTATAATTGATGATGTTATTACTGAACCCATTGGCGGCGCCCATCGGGACCATGCCACAATGGGACAGCAGATGCGGGCTTTTATACGCCGTTACTTAGCAGAGATTTCTAAGATTCCCGCAGATGAATTGGTTGAACGGCGTCTGGCTCGATTTAGGGCCATCGGAAAATTTACGACAGAAAGGATGCCCAAGCATGAGTAGACGGGTTGGTGTTTTAACAAGCGGCGGGGATGCGCCGGGTATGAACGCGGCCATCCGCACCGTGGTCCGGGCGGCCATTCATTACAACATGGAGCCCATGGCCATTTACCGTGGATATCATGGTTTAATCCGCGGTGAGATCGAACCGCTGACCAGCAGATCAGTATCTGGAATTATCCAGCGGGGCGGTACCGTGCTAAAAAGCGCCCGTTCCGATGAGTTTAAAACTCCAGAAGGACGGCAGAAAGCTGTTGAGATGCTGAAGAAGCATGACATTGAGTCGCTGATTGTCATCGGTGGTGATGGTTCTCTTACAGGTGCGCTGGCACTGGACAAGCTCGGTATCCGAGTGATCGGCATTCCGGCCACCATCGACAATGATATCGCCTGCACCGACTACTGTATCGGTTTTGATACTGCAGTCAACACAGTGATGGACGCAGTTAATAAGATTCGGGATACTGCAAGTTCCCACGAGCGCGTATACGTTGTCGAGGTAATGGGGCGGAACTCAGGCTACATTGCCCTGTATTCAGGCCTTGCGGGCGGTGCCGATGTAATCATTATCCCTGAAGTACCGTATGACGTCGAGAAGGTCTGCGAGCACATTAAGCATGCTAATCAGCAGGGTAAGACTTATAACATTATTATCGTTGCGGAAGGTGCAAGCCACGGAGGCTTGGAGGATTTTGGCGGCAGCCCCTCTATGGCAATCGGACGCTACATCCAAGAGCACACTGGATATGATACACGTATCACCATTCTTGGGCATATTCAGCGCGGTGGTGCTCCAACGATGCGCGACCGCCTCCTGGCCAGTAGGTTGGCTTATCATGCTGTGGAACTGGTTTACCAGGGACGCAGCGGCCGGATGGTAGGCGAAGTTGATCATGTGGTGAAGTCTTGGGATCTAGAGTTTGCGCTTGCCCAAGAGAAGCAGGTCAACCTTGATTACTATCATCTGTCCAATATCCTATCATCCATCTAACGCGGGAGGGAGTTTAGTGCGTAGAACCAAGATTGTCTGTACCATAGGTCCGGCAAGCGAGAGCCCGGAGGTAGTAAAAAGCCTCTTAGAAGCGGGGATGGATGTAGCGCGCCTTAACTTCTCACATGGTACATATGAGGAACACCTGGCGCGCATCAAGACGCTGAGGGCAGCTGCCGACGAGTTGGGCAAAAACGTAGGGATTCTGCTCGATATTCAAGGACCAAAGATCAGGCTCGGCCGTATGGAAGATCCTGCTGGCGTAATGCTGGAGCGGGGTCAGCAGTACATTCTTACGACAGAAGAGTGTTTAGGCAACGCCGAGCGGAGTTATGTGGATTACCACGGTCTGCCGAACGATGTCAAACCTGGTTCTGTCATCTACATCGATGATGGCTTAATTGAATTTGTAGTTCGGGACGTTAAAGACACTGAGGTTATTTGTGAAGTTGTAGTAGGTGGACCGCTTACGTCCCGCAAGGGAGTAAGTTTGCCTGGGGTAGATGTGGATCTTCCCCCTTTTACTGAAGATGATGTCGAAGATATCAAGTTCGGCGTAGAACATGGTGTTGACTTCATCGCGGCCTCGTTTGTGCGGCGGGGAGAACATGTGCACGCCATCCGTAAGATCATTGAAGAGGCTGGTGGAAACCAGCTCATCATTTCCAAAATCGAAAGCGAAGCGGGTCTTCGCAACATTGACGAGATCATTCAGGCGTCGGACGGCATTATGGTGGCTCGAGGTGACTTGGGTGTAGAGATTCCACCAGAAGAAGTACCCTTGGCACAAAAGATGCTGATCCGCAAGTGTAATGAGGCAGGCAAACCGGTCATTACTGCTACCCAGATGCTCGACTCGATGATTCGTAATGCTCGGCCTACTAGAGCGGAAGTCACCGACGTTTCCAATGCAATTTTCGAGGGAACCGACTGTGTCATGCTCTCAGGGGAGACAGCAGTGGGTAAGTATCCTGTCAAAGCTGTTCAAGTTATGGACAAGATCGCCCGCCGGATGGAAATGGCCATCGATTACCAGGCGCTGCTTTCTGAAAAGCTGTCCATAACTCGCAATAAGGTAGCAGAAGCGATCTGCGCCGCCGCTTGTCAGACGACACTTGACTTAAATGTGAATGTTATTCTGTGTTCGACTCGGAGCGGTACAACGGCTCGTCAGATTTCACGCTTTCGGCCGAAGGCCACAATTCTGGCGCTCAGTCCAGATCCTGATGTGGTTCGACAGCTTACTCTCAGCTGGGGTGTCTATGCTCTGAAGGTTGGAGAAGCAGAAACAATTGAAGAAATGCTAGAACAGGCAGTTACAGAGGCCAAGGCGCGCGGCCTGGTTTCTGCTGGCGATATCACTACTATTGTGGCAGGAGTCAGCGTGGGTAAGGCAGGCAGCACCAATCTGATTCAGATTCACGAGGTGCAGTAATGCGAGTTGGCAAACTTCCGCCTGAACTGCTTCAGGAATTAGTGCTTTCCCATATCAGCGTGGAACGGGACGATGTCCTGGTCCACGCTGGTTTAGGTGAGGACTGTGCTGTAATCGACTTCGGGGACGAAGTCTGTATAATATCTAGCGATCCGATTACCGGCGCGGTGGCCGGCATTGGTGAGCTGGCTGTCCATGTCTCCTGCAATGATGTGGCTGCCTGCGGCGGCAGCCCTGTGGGGATTCAAGTGGTGCTGCTTCTGCCAGAGGATATTACAGAAGCCCAGATTCAAGAGATTATGATTGATATTCAAACCACCGCTGCTGGTTTGGGGGTTGAAGTAATCGGCGGCCATACAGAGATTACCAGCCGTGTTACCGAATGCGTTGTGGCAGTTACTGCCATCGGAAGGGCTCCCAAAGGCAGTTTTGTTACTTCAAGCGGCGGCCGTCCCGGCGATGATCTGGTTCTCACCAAGGGGGCTGGCATAGAAGGGACACTGATTTTAGCACAGGATTTCCCTGACCTACTGCCAAAGTCAATGGTGACACCAGCAGTACTTGATTGGTTCCGTAACCGCTTATCTGTAGTGAGAGAAGGTGTGCATGCGGCCCGCTTTGGAGTGCATGCCATGCATGATGTAACTGAGGGTGGCATCTTAGGAGCCGCTGCAGAGCTGACCAATGCGTCTTCGTTGGGATGCGAAATCTGGGAAGAGAGAGTGTTCGTGCCAGATTTGACAAAAGCATATGCGGAGAAGTTAGCCATTGATCCACTGAAGCTCCTGTCCTCAGGGGCGATGCTGATTGCTACCGACCGAGGTAGTGAACTCGTGGAAGAGCTGGCGGGCCTGGAGATACCCGCCTTTATAATTGGCAGATTGACAGAGGATAAAGCACGCCGTGTTGTACGTAAAGATGGACGTGTAGAGGAAATCCCGCTCTTTGTTCAAGATGAGCTCTGGCGCATTTTAGCCGAAAATTAGGCACAAAAAAAACAGCCGCCATTCATTCTGGGCTGAAACTAAAATGGTGCCGAAGGAGGGAGTCGAACCCTCATGAGCTCAGCTCACACGATTTTGAGTCGTGCGTGTCTGCCAATTCCACCACTTCGGCACGTCCGTTTGACATGTCTTATATTACCACGAAGCTGGGACTTTTGCAATAGGTTTTTCTTGAGAAAACCCGGAGCTCATGGTAAAATGATAATAAGAATTCTTAACATTAAGTATTGCAATCTTGGAGGTAATTATCGTGACGAAACCCAGGGGATTTGTGCGGAAGACCAAGCAGCGGGGGGCCATCCTGCGGGTTCTCAGGAACACTGATACCCATCCGACCGCTGATTGGATCTACCAGGAGGTGCGGAAGGAGATGCCTAACGTTAGCTTGGGTACTATCTACCGCAACCTGAAGACGTTAGTGGAGATGGGTGAGGTACAGGAACTCTCCTATGGAAGTGGCCACACCCGCTATGACGCCAAAGCGCATAACCACTATCATTTTGTCTGTGATGAATGTGGAAAGATCGAGGATCTAGACATTCCGTGCATGCGGGAACTCAACGAAAACGTCGAGGAAGAAGTTCAAGGACATGTGCGGGAACACAGGTTGGAATTCTATGGTGTCTGTGCAGAGTGTTTAGCTGAGCAAAACAGCAAGACCGGCTCAGTCAGCTAGTTTTTACCGGCCTAGGAAGATTCTTTCTTCCTAGGTCTTTTTTGTATAGACAAAGCACACAATATGTAGTATACTTAGAGCGAAACTTAACTGTATATAGTATTAAGAGGGGAATGAGACTAGAGTGAAGATCACGGCTAATGCTCGCACCGTTCTGGAACGCCGGTACCTTGCCAAGGTCGATGGGCAAGTTGTAGAGACGCCCGAGGACATGGTCCGCAGGGTAGCCAAGAACATTGCTTCTATCGAGACCGATCCGAAGTGGGAGGAGCTCTTCTTTGAGGTTATGTACAACCTTGAATTCCTTCCTAATAGTCCCACGCTGATGAATGCGGGCCGCGCTCTGCAGCAGCTATCTGCCTGCTTTGTCTTGCCAATAGAAGATTCGATGGAAGGCATTTTTGAGACTCTCAAGAACACTGCCTTGATTCAGAAATCAGGTGGTGGTACAGGCTTTAGCTTTTCGAGGCTTCGGCCAAAATCCGATGTAGTACGCTCTACTGGCGGCGTCGCCAGCGGCCCTATTTCTTTCCTGAAGACTTTCAATGCGGCTACTGACGCGATCAAACAGGGCGGCACTCGCCGAGGGGCTAACATGGGTATACTGCGGGTAGATCATCCTGACATTTTGGAGTTTATTACCTGCAAGTCCGATAACGCGGAGATCACCAACTTTAACATTTCAGTAGGCTTAACCGAAGAGTTTATGCAGGCAGTCGAGTCTGATTCCACCTATCCTCTCATAAATCCGCGGACTGGAGAACCTACGGGAGAACTCCGGGCAAGAGAAGTTTTCAACATGATCGTGGAGGGCGCTTGGAAGAACGGTGAACCAGGTATTGTCTTCCTTGATCGGATTAACCGGGCAAATCCAACGCCGCACATTGGCGAAATTGAGGCAACTAACCCCTGTGGGGAGCAGCCCCTTTTGCCTAACGAGAGCTGCAATCTCGGTTCAATTAACCTGGCTAAAATGCTGCAGCAGGTCGATGGCGAATGGGTGATCAATTGGAACCGTTTGGAGGAAGTCATCAATATCGCTGTCCGGTTCTTGGACAACGTTATCGAAGTAAACAACTACCCAATTCCTGCGATCGAGGAAATGACCAAGGCGAACCGCAAGATCGGCCTTGGTGTGATGGGCTTTGCTGATCTTTTGATGCGACTCGGGGTGCCCTACAATAGCGAAGAAGGAGTAGAACTCGGTAGAGAGATCATGCGCTTTATTCAAGAGAAGAGCCACGCGGCTTCCAGCCGGCTGGCGGAAGAGCGCGGAGTTTTCCCGAACTTCAAGGGCAGTATTTTTGATGCGAAAGGTATCCCAATGCGGAACGCCACAGTAACTACCATCGCACCAACCGGAACTATTTCGATTATTGCCGGCTGCTCCAGCGGCATTGAGCCAATTTTCGCACTGGCATTCACACGCAATGTTCTCGATAACGACCGGTTAGTCGAAGTAAACGCCATGTTTGAGCAGATCCTGAAGGATGAAGGGCTCTATTCAGAAGAGCTGATTGATATTGTGGCTGAGACCGGCTCAGTACAGGGACTGAGCGAAATCCCAGAGCATCTGCGCCGTGCAATGGTTACAGCTCATGAGATTACCCCTGAGTGGCACATCCGGATGCAGGCCGCTTTTCAGGAATACACTGACAATGCGGTCAGCAAGACGGTGAACTTCCCCAATGAAGCCACTCGCGAGGATATCGAAACAGTATACCGCTTGGCCTATGAGCTTGGGTGTAAGGGTGTGACTGTCTACCGGGCTGGTTCTAGAGAGGGCGAAGTTCTCACTGTGGGCCATAAGAAGACAGAAACCGAGGCTAAGGCCGAACCGGTACCTGCCGAAGCTTCTGGTCAGAAGCATAATCCACGCAAGCGGCCGAAGGTTACTCGGGGTCAGACTGTACGTATGAAGACTGGCTGCGGTACTCTCTACGTAACCATCAATGAAGACGATCACGGTATCTGTGAAGTGTTTACCACAATCGGTAAAGCCGGAGGCTGTGCAGCTGCGTTCTCCGAAGCCAATGCACGCCTGATTTCGCTGGCGCTGCGTTCCGGTGTGGAACCAAGCCAAATTGTTCGGCAGCTGCGCGGTATCAGGTGTCCACATCCAATGTGGCAGGATGGTCAGCAGATTCTCTCCTGTCCTGATGCGATCGCCCAGGTCTTGGATGATTATGTCAAGAATGGACTCCACCATTCTGGACCGGCTAACAGTCCGGGAGCTCGCCAGGCAGCAGCTGCAGCGGCCAGCAATGGTGTAGCCCGAGATGCGAGCGACCCGTGTCCTGACTGCGGCGCTCCCATGGTGCAGGAAAGCGGCTGTGCTACCTGCATTGACTGTGGCTTCTCACGGTGCAGCTAGGTAAATATCGGATAAATTAGGATAAATTTGGAATATTCCCTCCCGTTTTTGACATAATTGTTATATGATCAAGACGGGAGGGATTTTTATGCAGAGAACTGTGCTGGTTTTGGTGCTGTGCATGGGTTTAGTTTGGACAGGCCTGGCATACGCCCAGCCTGTACAGCGGGAGGTTGTCGTAAACATTCCTGGTTTTACCCTATATTTGTATGAAAACGGAGTCGCTGTACGCTCGTATCCAATCAGTATTGGCAGCGAACTCAAACCGTCCCAAATGGGCGAAACGACAATTATCAATAAGGTCAGTGATCCCACTTATTATCCGCCTCGCTGGTGGGAGAGGGGGCTAGAACCGATTCCACCTGGCCCAGATAATCCGGTGGGTACCCGCTGGTTGGGTCTAGGCTTTCCCAGCTACGGGATCCACGGAACTAACAATCCGGCCTCGATTGGTAAAGCGGCATCATCAGGGTGTATTCGGATGCGCAATTCTGATGTAGAGGAGCTCGCTGATCTTGTGCGGATCGGCACACCAGTTAAACTCTTATATCAAACAGTTCTGTTTGGACAAGATCCAATCTTTGGACACCGCACTGTTACCATTTATCCCGACATCTATAACCTTGACACTACTCGACAGCAATTAGAGGAGGGCATTAAGAAGCGGGGATGGGACGACGTTTTCTGGCCCGCTTTAGAAGAGATGCTGGCAGAAGCCAACGGCCGGGAAGAATGCCTGCCGCTGGTTGTACCCTTGTACTACAATGGTGAGCTGCTGAAGCAGCAGGGGGTCAAGGTGGGCAGCCGCTTCTATGTACCCTATTCCACCTCGCTCAGTGATGAACTGGAAGGGAAACATGTGCAGGAGTGGAATGGAGAATACTACGTTGAAGTAGGGGAATACGCAGGCCGCCTCGGTCTTTCATTGCAGGTCGCAGATTCCCAGATTGCGCTGCGTTCGCCGCAGGCCTATTTTGGTGAACAATACCTGGGAAGCGCACTGATCATAGATGAGGATGTCTATATACCCGTCGACAGCTTGTCAGATCTACTAGCTGTGCAGAGCGATTCGCTGGTGCCTCAACAGCTGACGGTTGTAAGCTTCCAAGGCAGCTATTATGTCCCAGTAGAAGCCGTCTATCAATCCGATGGTGAAGTGGAGCTCCGCATCGAAATTCCTTAGTCAGCAAGAAACGCGGTCGGCCTGCTGTTTACAGGTTGACCGCGTTTTCTTTTTAATTGAGACCCTGGCTTGCCTCTTTAAGCCAAGAGCTTGTCAGAAGGCGCTGCGCTAGTTCTACTTGAAGATGTTCTAGGAGACTCTGCCAGTTGCGGTTTACAGCGGCAAAGACCAGGTCAGGGCTGACGTCGAGGTAATCAGCAGCTTCTGCAGCTAGCCGATCCTTAACGATTTCTTGTACTGTATTCCAGTCTTGCGCCAGCAGGGCATCAACTTCCCAGGGTGAGACACCCAACTCCACAAGTCGGTGATGCAGCTCGTAGCGCACTTCATCACTGAGAGTCTGCCAGTCACCGTTTAGAAGAGCAGTAACCTGTTCGGGAGTGAGGACTTCCGCAGCTACCTCGGCGGCAGCTCCCAAACGGTTCAGGAGGAGTTCTGTATCCACCAGGGATGCTAATCCCCTCTGGGGCTTGCTGATCACAAGCGCCTCATCGTTCTGGTTGTACAGAGCGAAGATCTCTTCTCCAGCTTGAAGCTCTTCTCGACCGCCTACCGCTCCACCTTTGTAGACGAGGGTCTTCTCCGTAATAGTCAAAGGCTGAATTTCTTCATCATTTTCAATCATGACTTCGTTAAATTCCTCTGCCAGCTCAGTGATTTCGCCCCTCAATGCACTAAGAGTGCTGGTCTGGCTGAGCAGATGAGCGATCTCAGCACGGGTGGCGGGACGATCCGGTTCGAAACGGTTGAAGATATACGTGGGCAGTATTCCCATCATGTTAAAGACCTCGGCAGCAAGATACGCCTCATGATCCTCAGAGAGGTCCTCAAATGTTGGGTACCATTTAGCCAAGCTGATGGTGGCTTCGGTCACGCCTAAGAGCTCTGCCACAGCAGTCACCAAGTCACTGCGAGTAATGAGAGCATCATCCATGTTTTCGTCACTGAATACGCCCGACAAAGCTTCTGTGTCCAGGTCAAAGGCACGCTGGACTAATACCTTAAATGTGGCCCGGTCGAGAGGCTGATGAGGGCCATACTCTTCCGAAAAGATGCCTTCAAAAACGCCTCGTTCTTCTAAGTCTGTAATAGCTTTCCGAGCCCAATTAGTGGCAATGTCTTCGTAGGCAGCAAAGGTACCAGGGCTTACCTGGACAAAGATAAGAACTGCGATTAGTACGAGAAATAGCAGTTTGCGCAAAGTAATGCTCCTTTCTATCCTGCTGCAATCAATCTTACACCTATCAGTTCTCCCTCTACAAGCCTGTACCTCTATGTAATACTACCCTGTTCGGGCAGGCGTTGGTACTGTAGGGAGGTTTTTCAACTACCGCGTGGAATAGAAAAGGGAAGAAATGAGGGATTTAGATGTCTAAGACAATCCTGTTAATTGATGGAAACAGCTTGATTAACAGGGCCTACTATGCTATTCGTTCTCTTTCGAACGCGCAGGGAGAGCCTACGAATGGTGTGTACGGCTTTTTGCTCATGCTGTACCGCATGCTGGACGATTATTCACCAGACGGTGTATATGTAGCCTTTGATGTGTCTGCGCCCACGTTTCGGCATAAGCAGTATGAACAGTATAAGGCGACCAGGACCGGCATGCCAGAGGATCTTCGCCCTCAGCTAGGGTATTTAAAGGAGATTCTCGACGCAATGGGAATTCCTCGTCTAGAGCTAGAAGGTTACGAGGCTGACGACGTGATCGGTACGGCGGCTCGCTTGGCGGAAGAGGCCGGACACAATGTACTGATCGTGACAGGTGATAGAGACGCTCTTCAGCTTGTGTCTGGACAGACGAAGGTAGTTTTAACCAGGAGAGGCATTAGTGACACCTTGGTTGTCGATGAGGATGTGCTCAAGAAGGAGTTCTTCGTTACGCCAGCCCAGGTGCGAGATCTGAAGGGGCTTATGGGTGACAGCTCCGACAATATTCCGGGCGTGCCCGGGGTAGGGGAGAAGACTGCTCTCAAGCTTCTCAAGGACTACGAGAATCTAGAAGAGATCTACGAAAACATAGATCAAATCAAGGGTAAGCTCAAGGAACGGCTTGAGACCCATCGCGATGAAGCTTTCATGAGCAGGGATCTTGCCACCATTAGATGCGATGTTCCAATTGAAATAGACTTCGATGAACAGCCTGCAGGCGATGAGGAGAAGCTGCGGGAACTCTTTGTGCGCTTTGAGTTCAATTCGTTTATGGAACGCCTTGCCCCTAGTAAGGAGCAGCCAGAAGCAGCGGGGCCAGAACTTAAATTTGAGCAGCTTACTTTAGAAAACGTTTCAGAGTTAAAGAAGGCAGTGCAGGAAGCGTCTGAGGTAAGTGTGGCAGTAGATTTGGCAAACAGCCGCATCGCCGTTGCAGCCGGTAAGTCTATCTGGGTTGCTGATAATCTAAAGGAAGCCGTTGATTTGATGAAGGGCTTAAAAGAAGTTCTGAAAAGCGCCTCGTTGATCCGATGCAGCAGCGTGAAAGAACTGCATCACCTACTTGAGGCTGTGGAAGATCCCATTCATGTGGAGTTCGATCTGGAACTAGCAGCGTATCTGCGGGATTCAGGTCAGCGGCAGGACTTGAAGGCGGTGGCTGCGGCTTTGAACCTTCCCCGTGTAGAGGCAGAAGAAGGAACGGTGGAATACTTAGCAGCTTGTGCGGGGCTTCTGCCTGAACTGCATAGACGTTTAGAGGAGGAGCTCAAGGAGGCAGAACTCTGGGAGCTTTTTTATGATCTAGAACTTCCTCTGGCCTACCTATTGGCCAAAATGGAGCATACGGGCATCTTGGTTGACAGGGCAAAGCTTGAGACTCTCGGTGAAGAGCTCGATCGGCATCGCACAGAAATCGCTCAACAGATTTATGCTGAAGCAGGGGAAGAGTTCAATATTAATTCTCCGAAGCAGCTGGGGGTTATTCTCTTTGAGAAGATGGGGCTGCCTGTGCTTAAGCGGACTAAAACCGGTCCTTCCACAAGCGCAGAAGTATTAGAACAGTTGACGGCTTATCCGATTGTCAATCTCGTATTGGAATACCGTCAGGTTGAAAAGCTTCGTTCAACTTATGCCGATGCACTAGTCCAGCTGATTTCCCCTAAGACTGGACGCATTCATACTACCTTCCATCAAAATGTGACGGCGACCGGACGTTTATCTAGCTCTGATCCTAACCTGCAGAATATTCCTGTTAGGACGAGCGGGGGACGAAGAATAAGGGAAACATTTATCGCTCCTGAGGGGAGCCTGTTAATGAGCGCTGACTACTCACAGATCGAGCTGAGGGTGCTGGCTCATATTTCTGGCGATGAAACTTTAATCGAAGCCTTCCAGCTCGGAAGAGATATTCACACTCAGACCGCTTCCGAGGTCTTCGGTGTTCCTCTCGATCAGGTTTCCGAAGCACAGCGCGAAGCAGCCAAGGCGATTAACTTTGGTATCGTGTATGGAATCAGCAGCTTTGGCCTGGCAAAGGGTATCAATCTAACTCGGGCTGAAGCGCAAACCTATATCGACAAATACTTTGAGCGCTATCCGAAGGTTAAGAAATACATGGATGACATCGTGCGGCAGGGAACCGAAATGGGTTATGTCACTACTATTCTGAAGCGGCGCCGCTATCTTCCTGATTTGAGAAGCCGCAACTATAATCTGCGCAGCTTTGCCTCGCGGATGGCCATGAACTCGCCTATTCAGGGCAGTGCGGCCGATATTATCAAACTAGCTATGCTTCGAGTAGATGAGGCGCTGCGTAAGGCTGATCTTAAGGCTAAGATACTTCTGCAGGTGCATGACGAGTTAGTGCTGGAGGTTCCTGAAGAAGAGCTCTACGCTGCTGCAGAGATTGTGCGGAAAGAAATGGAGAACGTCATGCAGTTAAGGGTGCCGCTGGTTGTAGACGTAAAAGCAGGACCTAACTGGCGTGATTGTGCTGCACTTGAGATGAGGTGAACCAATGCCTGAACTACCTGAGGTAGAAACTGTTCGCAGAACCTTAGAGCCTCTCGTTTTAAACCTTCCTATCGTGGACGTGGAGGTGTTGTATCCACGCATTCTCCAAAATGTCGACGTCGGTGAATTTCAGCGTTCACTGGTTGGAAGCAGCTTCGAGAGTCTAGAACGGCGAGGGAAATACCTGCTCTTTGGTCTAAGCTCTAAGCGCTGTATGGTGGTTCACTTGCGGATGACTGGGCGCTTAATTGCTGCTTCCAATGGGGATGTACCGCTGGAGAAGCACACTGCTGTTGTATTTCGTTTTTCCGACAGCAGTGAACTGCGGTTCAGCGACCAGCGCAAGTTCGCTACAATTCATCTGCTGACATGGGATAACCTAGATGAGATTAGGGGCCTGAGGGAACTGGGGCCAGAGCCTTTAGAAGATGAGTTTACCCCTGGCTTGCTCGGAGAAATATTGGCGGGACGGAAGGCTCCCATCAAATCAATTCTCCTCGATCAGAGGCGTATAGCGGGCCTGGGCAACATTTATGCTGACGAGGCATTATTCGCCGCCCAGATCCATCCAGCTCGTCCCGGAGGAGATCTGAGCTGGGTTGAAATTGAGAAGCTGCATTCAGCCATTCGTGCGGTTCTCATTGATGCGGTGGAAAACCAGGGAACCACTTTTCGCGATTATCGTACCGGCACTGGTACGGAGGGTTCTTTCCAAAATAAGCTGCAGGTCTATGGACGGAAAGGAGAGCCCTGCCCGCGCTGCGGTGAAACCCTTCTGCATCAAAGAATCGGCGGGCGCACAAGTGTGTTCTGCCCTGTCTGTCAGGGAGATGGCGGCTCATGATAGGGTTAACCGGCGGTATTGCAACAGGAAAATCCACGGTTGCGGAACGTCTGCGTGCCCTTGGAGCCGCGGTGCTGGATGCGGATATTTTAGCACGAGAAGTGGTCGAACCTTACACGCCAGGCTGGGAACAGGTCCGGGAGGAGTTTCCAGAAGTTATCCGGCCTGATCTGACCATTGACCGCAAACACTTAGCCCATATTATTTTTGGCGATGGACAAGCGCGCAGGAAGCTCGAGGCGATCATTCACCCACAGGTTCTAACGGCGATGCAGACTCAAGGAGCTGCGTTAGAGGAACAAGGCCACATTGTCGTCTGTGATATCCCCCTGTTATACGAAACGGGGAGTGACTCCTGGCTCGATGAGGTATGGGTGGTCTACACTGACCCTGAGACGCAGCTGCAGCGCTTGATGCAGCGCAATCAGATTTCTCAAGAAGCGGCGCTGCAGATGATCCAGGCGCAGATGCCTTTGGATGAAAAGGTTCGCCGCGCTCATCGCATTATCGATAACAGCGGCACCTTGGAAGAAACATACCGCCAGGTGGATGTTTTATGGGAGGAGATTTCTCAATGAAGATAGCCCTGATTGCTCATGACAAGAAAAAGGACGACATGGTAGCCTTTGCCGTGGCGCATAAAGAGATTCTGAAAAACCTCGAATTAGTTGCAACAGGCACTACTGGAAAGCGCCTCATGGAAGCTACTGGCCTACCTGTACAGCGGGTTCAGTCAGGACCATACGGAGGCGATCAGCAGATCGGTGCTATGGTGGCAAACGGTGAAGTGGCCGCGGTAATCTTTTTGCGTGACCCTTTAACAGCGCAGCCCCATGAGCCGGATATCACAGCTCTTCTCAGAGTATGTGATGTCCACGATATCCCTCTGGCGACTAATTTAGCCACTGCAGACTTAATACTCAGAGCACTCCATTCATAATCTGTGCCAGGGGGGATAATTTGGTCCGTGCATGGCTGAAGTTTGTATGTCTTGTAGTCATTTTCTTTGCAGCTGCGGCCTTAGGGGGTCAATGGATGCTCCAAAAGCTTTATCCGATTATGTTTGTCGAAGAAATCGGGTACTGGAGCGAACAGGCTGGTATCGATCCTTATTTGACAGCAGCACTTATTCAGGTAGAAAGCGGGTTTCGCACTGAGGCTGTTTCCCCAAAGGGGGCTGTGGGCCTGATGCAGCTGATGCCAGACACCGCAACCTGGATTGGAGAGCGTCACAATATAACCGTACACCGGCCTGAAGATCTTTTCGATCCCGGGCTGAACATACAAATTGGTACACTCTATCTTGGCTATCTTATGGGCCTGTTTACGACCGAAGCGGCTGCGCTAGCTGCCTACAATGGTGGGCAGGGAAATGTGAGCCGCTGGTTAGCAGAAGGGATTTGGGATGGGCAGCTCGAAACGGTCAATCAAATTCCTTTCCGCGAAACGAGAGCATATGTGCGCAAATTGAAATTTACCACCGAGTTTCTGCGGTTAATCTACTGTGGTCAGTGGTAGGTGTGAGAGGAGAGACAAATACATGAAGTTTATTACGAATCTGCAGGATGTGGCAGACTTTACAGTATCAGCTGAGCGCAAACTGTTTTCTGCAACTCATGAGGAGATTGTTGCAGGATTAACCACAGATATATACTTCGTCAAGACGAGGGAAATTCTAGAGAAGATGGGCCGGGCTGATGCAGTGGTTACAGGTGAGATTTTTGCTCGTCGGCCTGGTATTTTCGCAGGGGCGGAAGAGGTGAAACGTCTTTTAGCAGATACGGGCGTCGAAGTATGGAGCCTGCGTGAAGGTGAGGAATTTGCTGCCCGAGAAGTGGTCATGCGTATCACAGGGCCATATGGCGACTTTGGCATTTATGAAACTGCTATCTTAGGTATTTTGGCTTCATCAAGCGCATGGGCGACTAGAGCGCGGGAGGCAAAGGAAGCGGCAGGAGACAAGCCTGCGATCTGCTTTGGAGCCCGCCATGTTCACCCAGCGGTAGCTCCTGTCATGGAGCGGGCAGCTGTAATCGGTGGAGCCGATGGCGCATCCTGTATACTCGGGGCAAAGTTGGCTGAGCTCGAACCGACCGGAACTGTCCCGCATGCCTTATTCTTGATTGTCGGTGATACACTAGAAGCTGCCGAAGGATACGACAAATTTATGCCTCCTTCATCTCCTCGGTCAATGCTTGTGGACACTTTCAAGGATGAGGTTGAGGAGAGCCTGCGTCTGGCAGAAGCCATGGGTGAGCGTTTGGAGTCTGTACGACTTGATACGCCCGGCGAGCGAGGCGGCGTCACTCCTGGACTGGTCACAGAGCTCAGGGCTAAGCTTGACTTAGCAGGCCACAAACATGTGCGCATTTTTGTTTCTGGAGGTCTTGATCCGGAGAAAATCCGCGTTCTCAGTGAAGCCGGTGCCGATGCCTTCGGAGTAGGAAGTTACATATCTTCGGCACAGCCCATCGACATGACTATGGATCTCAAAGAAATTGATGGTAAACCTGCAGCAAAACGGGGACGGATTCCTGGTTTGACACCCACAGAGCGCCTCCAGCGTTTACTCTAGGTTGGTGAGTGAAGTGGCAGGATCTATTAAAGAACGGATAATTCAAGCCGCGCAGTCTGATCCTTTTCTTTCGGTGGAAGAAATTGCACGACAGGTGGGAACCACTCAGCAGTATGTGCGCACCATATTATCTGAGTCGGGTCTTTCCCTCACCAAGATGCGGCGCGCTTACGTCAAAAAAATGGAAAGGCAGCTTGGGCTGAAAGAGGATGAGCAGGTGCAGTTGCCGCAGAGAGGCCGCTTAGAGGTCCGTCAGATTGAGGCTCCGCAGTTGGCGGAACTGCTCGGTGTGGACAACGACAGTCCGCTGTTTCAAGCCAGTCAGTTTATGAGACTGGGCCAAGCTCCAGGAGAAGTGCAGGGTTTTGCCCAATTGGTTACCTTCCTGCCGCTGACAATTCTACCAGAGTATACACATCTGATTGAGCTGCTGCCTCCCGAAGTAAAACCGCCAATACGAACTCGGCAGTGGGCGGTGGTAGTTTCTCCCCCAGAAGCGCTGCGGGACGCCTGGGGGCTGGATAAGAATGATGTGCTCTTCAGGCTGGGAACAATCTGGGGCAGCGATGATGGACCTGTGGCCGTAGAATTTCACTGGGTTCCAGCCGAGGGTTGCGCCCTTACATGGTCAGAGCAGAAGAAAGGCCTGTCGCTAGAGGAGATCCGGCCTCCAGTATTGGGCTAGTCTGCGGCAGCGATTAGAATTTGGTGCATAAGATCACATTCTTTTGCAGGAGATTCGTCAATCTAGGCGAATAGTATCCTGATACGGCAGTCATACGTATAGGGTTTTTTGCCCCGCGGCTGTTATTTTTATAAGGAGGGGTATAATGGCTGATATACTGCTATCAGTTAGAAATCTCAAGACCCATTTCTATACAGAAGATGGAGTGGTACCGGCCGTCGATGGTATCAGCTTTGACTTAGAACGGGGCGGTACATTGGGTATTGTTGGTGAATCAGGTTGCGGAAAGAGCGTAACATCCCTTTCTATTATGGGCCTCATTCCATCACCACCAGGAAAAATTGTCGATGGTGAGATTATTTTTGAGGGCCGTGATCTGACTAAACTTAGCGAAGCTGAAATGCGTAAAATTCGTGGTAATGATATCTCTATGATCTTCCAGGAGCCCATGACTTCGCTTAACCCGGTTTTCACGATCGGTAATCAGATCATGGAAGCAATCATGCTTCACCAGAAACTCGATAAGGCCGCTGCCCGGAAAAAGGCTATCGAGATGTTATCTTTAGTTGGTATTCCTTCTCCAGAAAAACGAATCGATGAGTATCCTCATCAGCTCAGTGGTGGTATGCGCCAGAGAGTCATGATCGCCATGGCCTTGTCGTGCAATCCAAAACTCTTAATTGCAGACGAGCCTACCACAGCTTTAGACGTGACAATTCAGGCACAGATTCTCGATCTGATGAGGGATCTGCAGAAAGAACTGGGTACCGCGATCATCATGATTACCCACGACTTGGGTGTAATCGCTGAACTGGTTGATCGGGTTGCGGTAATGTACACAGGTGTAATCGTGGAAAGCGGAGATGTTGAGACTATCTTTGCAAATCCACAGCATCCATATACACAGGGGCTTCTGGCTTCTATCCCCAGATTGGACATGGACGTTGATCGCCTCCAGGCTATCCCGGGATCGGTACCGACTCCAGGGAACTTCCCGAAGGGCTGCGGTTTCCATCCGCGCTGTCCATTTGCCAAGGATATCTGTGTAGCAAAGCGTCCGCCGGCCTTTGCAGTTGGCGATGGTCATCACGCCGCCTGCTGGAAGCTGGTGGATTACCAGGATGTAACTCCTGAAGAGCAGAAGGAGGTGCGGTAGACATTGGCTGAAGCTGCTGTTTCAAATAAGCCGCTCTTGGAAGTTAAGAACCTCGTCAAGCACTTCCCCATCACCAAGGGTATTATTTTCTCCAAGCAGGTGGGGGCGGTCAAGGCTGTTGATGGCATTAGTTTTACTGTAAACAGGGGTGAAACCCTTGGCCTAGTAGGTGAAAGTGGCTGCGGTAAGACCACGACAGGCCGTGTAATTCTGCGCCTGATCGAACCTACTTCTGGCGAGGTTTGATAATAAATAACAGGTCTTGCAAAGTATTGGGTAGGATTTGTATGGATCAGATGA